>CAZKTR010000078.1:0-11604 GCA_964555525.1 uncultured Pirellulaceae bacterium | reverse complement strand
AAGCCGTGTGTCAAATTAAACCGACTTGTCTACGATCAACACATCAACTTTCGGCTTGTTTTCTGAATCAGAAGTGGACTCTTTAGCTGATGAATCCTGGTCGTCGTTTTCTTGCGACCCGTCGAATAACGGTGTCGGTTTGTCGGCCTTCTTTTTGCCAACGGCCTCTCCTGCGGAAGCGATGCTGTCTAAGTTGATCCCCAACGAAGAAAGCAGGCCTGCGACTTCTTGGTCTCTGCGAATATCTGACGTGCAAATCGAATTCTCAGTGTCCAGCTGCTGCGTTTTCAATTTGACGATCTGCTTTTGATAAGCTTGGATCTTACTATTCAAATCTTTAATCTTCTCACGTACCGATACTAACTTCGCTTCTTGGGCAACACGTTCCTTTTGATAACGTTTCAGAATTCCATCAACACTGGACGCCTTGGTTCGAGGTTTAGAAGACGACTTTGCTGCTGTTTTCTTAGCAGCTGTTTTTTTCACGTCTTTTTTGGCAGCCGTCTTTTTTGGACTGGCCTTACTTACGGGTGCTTTCTTTTTCGCTACTTTTTTGGTTGCCGTCGTACGTCGTGATTTGCTTTTTTTAGCTGCCATGATGTTACTGCCGTTTTGGGTCGCCGCTAGGCGCCGAATTCAAAGGTGAAGGTTCAATTTGTAATTCTAATCGTCGGATAATCTTTGGCTACCGTCGATGGGTAAGCCGTTATCAGTTCCAGATTGCTGGTAGGTCGTAAGTCCACCCATACGAATCTGCCGGACTGGATTCTCGGTTCCAACCCAAGTACAGCCAACCGCGATCGCTACGAAACTGTACCAAACGGAGTTTTTTTGCCAATGGACTCTTCGCAAGTTCCGGAACCAATTCGACTGGTATAAAGTTCGCAGGAATCTCGGACTCTGTGTCTTCAGTCGCCATTTCCTCGTTCATGTTCTCGTCCAATAACCGTCGGAACGCAATCAACGCAGGCGTGGTTCGTTTAGGGTCCAGAAATTCAAAACGAACTTTGCCATCGCGTCCAAATTTTAGCTGTCCGTTATCATTACGGACCTTGAATTCCATAATGATTTTCATGCCCGCATCGATTTCCTGTTCACCCTGAGCGAACTTTCGCCCCGACACTACGACTCGAATCTTTTGGTCTTCAAATTCGAACTGAATCGGACGTACACGAGTGAATCCGATTGAAAACTCTTCTACAGGTTCTCCGTCAGCATCCTTTCCTGTTAACCCTTCAGGAACCTCACCCGTGATTTCAGCAATTTGATTCGCCAGTTCCTCACTGGTAAAGGTTTTCCCGCTCAGCAGCGGATCTAAGTAATTGGACAACAAGGTGTCATGAATTCGCAGCCCCACCTCTGGATTGACACCAAAGTTTTGTGGGCGGTCAGGAGCTGCTAAAGTTCCATCGGTTTCTTGCTTGACGACTACATTGACTCGGTCGTTTGTCGAATGCAATCCAACTGCAGGAAGCAAATTTGATTTCATCAGTGTCTTTTGCCGGAGCTTAAGCAATTGTTTGTTTGCTTTGGCTAACGGTTTGTCGGTTTGTTCGCCAAACTGTGATAATGCTTGTTCTTTAGCTTGTTGCTGAGCGAGATCGTCCGCGCGGGACTGGTTTTTATTGAAAGCTTTCTGAGCAATTCGATTGACTAGGCCATACTTTGAGTTCGTACCGGCAAAAACAGACTGAAAATTAGCATCGATCTGCGTGTCATTCCAACGTACGCCGTCGAGCCCGATGAACACGCGACGGTCACCTGAAATCGATCCGTAAGAATTGGTGAAAACTTGAACTTTACCCTGTTGCACAAACGCACCCGAAGCGACTGAGGCATCCAAACGCAACTGGGCTTGAATCTGATTAGGATCGTCGACCAATTGTAGCCAAACACGACCGTTGGTTTCAGAGCATCCTCGCACCAAACGGCCGAATGCGTTTTGACGAATGGGCGACCGATCGGAAATCGTTTGAGCGACAAGATCGCCAATCAGATTGCCGCCAATCGACAGATAGGCGTTAGGGTTTGAATACTTCGCGCGAATTGCAGTGACTAACGCAGGAGTCTGACCCGCGTCGTCTAACCACCGCAGCGAATCGCCAAGCTTACCGCTGGCGGTTCGAGCATGGTCGGGATCGTTAATGTCCTGCAAGTTTTCTCTTACGTCCTCAAGACGATTGAGCATGTCTTCTTGTAGATTTCCCGACGTGCCGTTGAAATAGCCAACGCTAAAGTTATGTAAGGAATTGGCTGCAATCACGAAGTAAGGGTCTCCGTGCTGTTGTGCGTGATCGGCAAAAGCCGCTTCATACCGCCGCAACTGACGTACGATTTTCACTCGCGCTCGAAGCCGCGGCAGGTCGGCTTTTAGGATTTTCTTACGCCGATCACTCAACACTTTCTTTTTGGCTTCGAGCGTTTCCAATTGGCCTTCGAGCTCTTCTAGCGTTTCTTCACCCTTATCCTCACTGGGACCGTCACCAATTAGAATTTGACCGGAAAGATCATTTTGTGGTTGGTTCAAGTTAAGTTTTTCTGCGCCGTCATCGGGTTCGGCTGCACTTGATTCGTTATCGTCATCGTCATCATCTGGTTCTGGTGCGATCGGAATTGCATCGATCTTTTCAACCACTTGGTCGATATCGCCTTTAACATCGCGGATCATTGAATCTATTTTATCCACCGAAATCTCTGGCGAAATTTCGATTTTTAAATCTTTCAAATAGTCCTTTATCGGATCAAGTTGCAAATCATAAAACAACAACGCTCGTTTTCGACTTGGCATCGACGTGCGATAGTGACGAATCAAAGCATCAATATCAGAGATCACTTGGTCGCGCTGCTGCTCCAACAATTCAATCGATGGTGCTGAATAGGAATATCGTGCATCGGACAAAAGTTGATCGACGTTTTTTTCCCGACTAGCCGAAAGGCGTTTGACCTGGTTGTCTAATGCTGTTTTTACACCTAGAAAAACAGGATGATTCAAACCACGGGTGTCGCTGTGAAATCGAGATTGGATCTGTTGCAGCACACCCAAGTCTGCTTGATTGCCAAGTGCCGTCTGAGAACTTAATTGACTGAGCAACAGAAAATCTTGCCAGCCTTCTCGTTCAGCACTATCGCTGAGCCAAAAATTAAGTTTCTCAACGGCTCTTTTGAGGTTCTGCGTTTCATCAAGGCCACTAAACGCACAAGCTGAATTGCTCGCTAATAGTGAGCTGATCAACACGGTGGTAACCGCAACAACACACAACAGTTTTTTTTGAGCGATCTTAAGAGCGATCACAAAGGGGAACTGGTCCATTATTTTCACAGGAATTATCTATTGGATTTAGCAAGTTAGTGAATCAAGTTAAAATACGTTTTTCAAACTCTGGTTATGCTGGACGCAACCTCCCACCCAAAACGTAAGCGTATACGTTAAACCGAGCCTAGTAGTCCGTCGAGCAACGTAAATGCGGATCGGGCCAAAATGTAAATTAAAATCGCCCCCTTTTCGCCGATTACTGCTTGTTTTAGCATGAAGGCGTGCCGTTGGGCTGATTCAATATAGTTAGTCTTAGGCCCAGTAATAAATCCTTTAAAGCCATAAAATAATAGTAAGCGTCTTCGCTTCGGAGTAAATTTGATGTCAGACACAGTAAACGAACGCGGAAACTTGATGGAGTCGTTGTTTTTTAAACGTCAAGATCAAGCGCTACTGCAACGACTTCGAGATCAACGAAAAAATCAGGAATTGCTGGACCAAATGGTCGGCGCGAGTGGCCTTAAAGACACCGCCGTTCTGGAAGCTTTGATGAAAGTGGGGGTTACCGCCGATTCGCTGACTGCCTTGGCCATGATTCCGCTGGTAAGCGTCGCTTGGGCTGATCGCGAAATGCAAGCCAATGAAAAAGCAGCTATTTTGACGGCAGCTGATTCTGCGGGTATCGCCAAAGATTCGGCAGCCAGCGAACTTCTAAGTGCGTGGCTGGTCGAGCCTCCTGAAGGAGATTTACTTGAGGCGTGGAAAGGTTATATCGCTGCAGTTAAACAAACGGCGGACGCAACCGCTTTCGGCCAACTAAAGTCTTCCGTACTGGGCACCGCAAAATCAGTCGCTGAGTCGGCTGGTGGAATCTTGGGTTTTGGCAACAAAACATCTGAAGCCGAACAAAAAGTACTAGAAGACCTAGCATCCGCTTTTTAGCGAACCCAATTACCGTCGTCGCTTACGTATCTTTATAAACCGGCAGCAAACTTGAGCGCCCCACCTAACGCGAGAATCTACTACGAACTACAACCCATCTTTCAAACCTCACAATGGTGGCAAACCGCTGTGGTTTTGATTGGAGTACTGGCGTTGTGCGCGTTTGCAGTATGGATGATTCGCCGTGACACGGGCGAGGTACCCAAGCCAATTCGGTTGACGCTTGGGCTGTTACGGATCTTCGCGATCGTCTGCGCAGTGGTTTACTTACTTAACCCAGGCCAACGTAGTGAATCACGATTGATCACGAACTCTCGCTTGGCGGTATTGATTGACACCAGCTTAAGCATGGGATTGCCCGCTCAGTCATCAAAGGCATCAACCAAAATAACTCGAATGGATTCGGTGCTTAAGTGGATTACCAATGACGAACAACTAAATCGCCTTCGCCAACAACACGACTTGTCAATCTATCGCTTCGGAGACACCGCGACCCCAATTCCGGTGGCCACTTGGACAAAAGAGCAGGCCACGCCCGTTTTTGAAGACGGTGCCTCGTCGGTACCAGCGGGGTCTTGGCTGACCAGCGTAATACCGATCCTAGTGTGGTTTTTCTTGATTGTTGCGATTGGTTTTGCAGTTGCCTGGCTGGCAGCCTTGTTTGGAAGCCTGACGAACAACCGTAGCTGGTTATTGATGTCGTTTGTGCTTTCGCTGCTAGTTGCTTTGATCCTGACAGGTATCAGCGACCTAGCCGCCCCAGAACAGACGGTATGGGATGCGCTCCGCTTTACTGAGACAACTAAGACAGTCGCTGCAAAGGGTCAGCTACTACCTGCAGCGGAAACAAGTGACGATCTGCTTGCTACTGAAGATGTCGCCCCTGAAAAGAACATCGACTGGGCTGATGAACTACGGCCGCAAGGAACTTCAACAACCATCGGGGCCGCGATTCAATTCATCATCAACAAAGAACGTGGGGGACCGTTGGCTGGCGTGGTCGTGATTTCGGACGGGCAATCTAATAGTGGCCTGCCGTTGCCTGCTGCAGTCGCTGCCGCCGAAAATGCCAAAGTCGCGGTTTTTCCGGTAGGTGTTGGATCGACAGAAGTTTTGAAGAACATTGAAATTGCCGATATCCAAGCGCCACCACGCGTGTTGCCCCAAGATGATTTTAAGCTGGCCGTAATTTTGAAATCATTTGGATTTAAAAACCGGCAAGTGCGTGTCACGTTAACATCGACGGCAGATGACCAATCGCTTCCCGAAGGCGAAACTCCTGAAGAAACAATCGAAGACGAACAAACCGTTGAACTCACGGATGACGGATCACCGCTGCCGTTGGAATTTGATTTGCGAGCTGAAATGGAAGGCAAACGGCGTTACCGAGTCGAAGTTGAAACGCTCGAAGGTGACGCCAATCAAAAAGACAATCTCGCTGAAGTCGTCGTCGATGCGGTTCGGCGAGAAACGAAAATCATGTTGATCGCTGGCGGCCCAAGTCGCGAATTTCGTTTTTTACGGAACCAACTTTACCGCGACAAGAACTTTTTGTCAGATGTTTGGCTACAGTCCGCCTCGCGCGGGGCGGATCAAGAGTCGAACAAGTTGCTGAAACAGTTTCCGGAGTCATCGGATGAATTGTTTAAATATGATTGCATTGTCGCTTTCGATCCAGACTGGCGGGAATTGTCAGACGATCAAACGGACCTGCTTGAACGCTGGGTAGCCGAAAAGGCCGGTGGGTTGATCTTGATTGCCGGTCCCGTCAACACACCCGAGTGGACTCGGCGACCACGTGGGGATGAAGCGATTGATCGTATTCGCGATCTCTATCCGGTCGCATTCTTTAACCAAGGAACCGCGAGACTGAAACTTGGCCGGTTCGGCGGCGATAAAGCTTACCCGCTGTCTTTCACCCGTGAAGGCCGCGCGTCACGTTACTTGTGGCTAGGCGATTCAGCTTCCGAAAGCGCACTGACTTGGGGCCAATTCGAAGGCGTTTTCGGCTACTACGCCGTCAATGAACCCAAGGCCGGTGCCGACATTTTGGCCAACTTTTCAGACGAATCCACCGCCATCAACGGTGATTTCCCCATCTATTTAGCAAGTCACTTTTATGGATCTGGGCGTGTGTTCTTTCAGGCCAGCGGTGAGATGTGGCGAGTTCGCAGGGTAGACGTCGATTTCTTCCAGGACTATTACGACCAACTGATTCGTTGGGCTTCGCAGGGACGTTTGATTCTAGATTCCCAACGAGGAGTTTTGTTGACCGACCGCGATCGTTGTTGGGTCGGGGATCAAATCCGAGTGCAAGCGATTCTAAAGGACGCAAAAAACGATCCGCTACTGGGTGAATCGGTGATCGCAAGTTTGGTCACACCCGATGGCCAAAGCAAGAGCTTAACCCTTCGCTCTGCCGGTGCGGCGACGCGTCCGGGTACGTTCGACGGCATTTGCGTAGTGGACCAAGAGGGGGAATACCAAATCGTTTTACCAGTTCCAGATTCTGCAACCAATGACGTTTTGGTCAAATCCTTCCAAGCGTCGATTCCGGATCTTGAAAAACTCAAACCGCAAAGAAACGATTCCGCAATGCAAGATCTGGCAGACCGCACCGGCGGCCACTACTTTGTGGGCTTGGATTCACTTGAAGTCGCCAAGTCGGATGCTGAGTCGCTAGAGAGTTTAATCGCACCGCAAGATCAAGAAACGTTTTTAACGGGAACCCTCAACAGAATCTTCCAGCAGAAGCTGATGATTTGGCTGTTGGCTTGGTTCGCATTTGCAATGTGCCTCGAGTGGACGATCCGTCGTTGTCACAAGCTTTCCTAACGCGACCTCAGGCTTGTCATGCTGGTTTTCTTCAAACGCTACCGAATGCAGTTCGATTTAAGAAACCACTGTTTCGACGAACTTATTCCGCCACCAAACTTTCGTTTGCTGCAATGGAAGCCGCGGTTGTTGGCGGCTCACGCCGAGGCGAAATTTCGCAGCTTTCGAGATGAATTAGATGCCAACGTATTCCCTTGCTTGGGCGACGCTGACGGTTGCTTAAAACTGATGAACGACATTTCTGGTCGCAGCAGCTTTGTCCCTGAAGCAACCTGGCTGGTGGCTCATTCAGACCCTCAACGTGAGTACCTCGTGAATTGCGGTACCGTTCAAGGCATCATGGACGGCCCAGACCTTGGCTTGATCCAAAACATCGGCATCGTCAAGTCGTATCGTGGCTTAGGACTCGGCTCGCTGATCCTAATGAAATCACTCGAAGGCTTTCAAACAGCAGGGGCCAAAGTCGTATCGCTGGAGGTGACGGTCCAAAACGACAGCGCGATTCGATTGTACGAGCGACTCGGTTTCAAAACACAACAAATCCTCTACAAAAGCGTCGAAGTCCCCGACCCTTGAATTGGCTGTAGCCGATGTCGCCAGACTTCGGGCGAATTGCCGGGGCTCCTGAACTCTGGCGAGCCCAGCTACGTAGCCGGGTTCGATTCAAACCAACGCGACCATACTCTCGGCGATTTGTTGGTCATTTAAATCATCGATCGTCAATTGCTTCATCGGCGGCCGAGGAAACTTCGCCGCCGCATGCGTATAAGTGCGATCGTAATATGCCAACACGATTTCAATGGCGATTTTGATACGCCCCGACTCAATCGCTTGCTGGGCCTCTTGAGCCAAATCAAAGCCCAGACGTTTTCGAATCGCTTGCACGGATTCAATCAGCTTATCGGGGGACAAGTCACCGTAGTCTTCCATCAAGTTGGCCACCCTGCCCTCTGGTTTCATATCCAGAAATACAGCCGGAGAAATCTTAAGCAGTTTCACAAAAGGCGGCGGCACAACCACCGTACCAATCCGATTGCCTTCATCTTCAACCCAAATTCGACTCGCGTCTTTGCAGCGATCGAGTTCAGCAAACAAAAGATTTTCAAAATGCTCAGTCGAAGGCGGCCGATCTTGCCCGATCGCACCGAAGGCCGAACCACGATGGTTTGCCAGGGCCTCCAGATCGATCATACTCTCCTCCTGTGCGGCCAACGAACCTAGGACACGGGTTTTTCCAGCTCCCGTCAAGCCGCTGACCACCTTCAGCGGCCATTGTTTTGCGAAGCTCGCCTGCGCCATCGCGCGGAAGGCTTTATACCCGCCGGCTAAAATTTTTGGTTGCAACCCGGCGGTCTCCAACAACCATCGCATTGAACGACTACGCATTCCGCCTCGCCAACAGTGAACGAAAACTTGGTCCTTTTTTCCAACCGCCATCGCCCGCGCCGTTTTAGCTAGGTCAGCCATCTTCGGTCCCACGATCGAAAGGCCACGTAAGACCGCATCGTCTTTACCGGAGTTCTTGAAGATCGTTCCGACTTCGGCGCGCTGGTCATCATCAAACAGTGGCAAATTCACGGCACCAGGAATATGGCCATGTTCAAACTCAGACGGTGCCCGAACATCCAACAACAAACCATCTCGAGAAGCCCGCCAAAACTCACCCGCCGAAAGCTCTTGACTCGATACATCGAGTTCGCTCGCGGCGTTGGCAGGCGTGGTTGATTTGGACATAAATTACTTTTGGTAGGAAACCAGATTGGCCTATCAGCACAACAGACGCAGATCGGTTAGTTTACACCTATGTCCGACAGTCGCAAAACCGCTGAATCAGCCTTCAAGTCATTTTGCTGGAACCTTCCCTCCGGATTCATGCTCCAAAATCGAATTAGTTGCCTGCTTGGGAAGACGAACCACCACCGGATTCTGGCTCAGCGTTTTTTACGTACTTGTTCATCCAAGCGACCATCTCCGCTTGTGTGTGCAACACAGATTGCCTTGCTCGGTAGCCATGTGATTCAAAAGGCAGCATGCACAGCCGAACGGTACCGCCATTGCCTTTGATTGCTTGGTACATTCGTTTCGACTGAATCGGAAATGTACCGCTGTTGTTGTCATTTTCACCGTGAATCAAAAGCAGCGGCTCGTTGATTTTGTCCGCGTTTAAAAACGGTGAAATCGAGTGGTAGATATTTTTGGCTTCCCAATAGGGCCGACGTTCAGATTGAAAACCAAACGGAGTTAACGTGCGGTTATAGGCACCACTTCGTGCGACTCCGGCTTTGAACAAATCACAATGAGCCATCAAGTTCGCAGTCATGAACGCCCCGTAACTGTGTCCGCCAACACCAACTCGGTTCCTATCCGCAACGCCCATCTCAACGGCTTTGTCGATGGCAGCTTGAGCTGCGCCGACGATTTGCTCAACGAACGTATCGTTCATGGTTTCCGGATCGCCGATCACGGGCATCGTTGCCGCGTCCATGATCGCGTAGCCTTCGGTCAGCATCGTCAAGTGCGAGATACTTCTGATGCGGGTAAATGTCGAAGGCGTTCCGGAAACTTGGCCGGCCGTTTTCGCGTCGCTAAATTCGCGAGGATATGCCCAGACAAGCAACGGTAATCGCGTGCCTTCTTGATAGTCCGCAGGCAAATACAAAGTCGCCGAAAGCGGAACGCCGTCAGCTCGCTCGTACTTCACAAGCTGCTTTTTGATGCCACGGATTTGCGGCGTCGGATCTTGAAAGTCAGTCAGTGGTTTGATCGAATCATCGTTGAGGTCACGCAAAAAGTAGTTGGGAGGCAGTGTCGGAGTTTCGCTGTTGGTGATCACCACAGGCTTGGTGGAGTCACTACTTTTTACGATTCGTACAAGTGACTCGAAAGTACCCTCTTCGCAACGCCAAAGCCGCTCTACCTCTAGCGTTTTGACATTCTGTCGATCAACAAACGGCAAATTACCTTTTGCAGACGCACCTGCTCCACTGCGATAAATCCAATCTCCATCTTGCCGTGCAACCAAATGACCTGACTCGTCTGGCACGTTAATGATGCGACCGGGATCGTTATAACGATCGCGAATACTTCGATCCATCAAAACCTTTGGCGTCGTTCGAGGCGCTTTCAAATCATGCATCAACGCCCGGACCCAACGTCGATCGCGATCGTACTCGGTCGCAACCACAATCGATGGATCTTGGAAATACGACAGGCCAAAGGCGCGGTGTTCGACTTTGAACAGTTCGGCCGGATCGGCATCGAAGGGAGCGTCGAGCGTCATGAAACGATCGCGGTGGGCGACTTTTTTGTTTGGGTCGCCGCCATCAAGTGCTTCAGCCCAAACCAAAGTCGCGGGCACACCTGACTTCCAATCAATACGTCGCGGCCCAGTAACGACACCTTCGATCGGAATGTTTTCATCCATCGGTCGGTCGACGATCGTGTGAACGTCGGGGCCGCTGGCCGCGTCGCTGACTTTCCAAATTTGCGTTGTGCGAGGAAAACTTCGATAGGTCAATAAGTAACTAAACGGTTTCTTGATCGTGCTGACCAGCAGGTAATCTCCACTAGGCGACGGCTCTGCCCTAGAAATGATTTGGGCGTCACCGATCTTCTTTGTTTTTCCATCGACTCCGATGATTGCCAACTGAGTGGTTGTGTAATATTCAAACAGGGCTTCATCGGTCGGATTTTGAAGCAAGTCTTGATACGTTCGCGTGGGAGATTTGTTTCCGTACGATTCCTGAATGTTTGGGCCGGTTGGAACATTGCTGGTTTCCGGCTCAGCGCCCCGATCTTCAGGCACCAGACGACAAACGATACTCTCTCCGTCTGGCATCCAAGAGATTCCGCCCATGACCGTGTTCAAGCGATCGGTCAACATTTTGGGTTCTTTGGGAGATTCAACGGAGCTAACCCAAAGTTGTTGGCCTTTGTCGGTGACCAACACGAACGCGAATTTTTTTGAATCGTGTGACCAACTGACGCTCGAGATTTTTGGATTTTCAGACAGGGGAATTTCAAAGTGTGTATCTTCGTTTTGAATTCCAGACGGAACAGCATTTCTACTTCGAAGTGTCATCCCTCTGAGATAACCTGTTTGAAACCTTCCGTTTGCCGCAGGATCGATCCGCATTCCCGCAAGCTGCAACATTCGCCGTGACACGTCAGCAATATCGGGCATTGCGTCGCGGTCGATCATCAACACCCATTCAGTATCCGGGCTGAGGCTAACCGACGGCGTAGGCTTTGCGTCAACGATGTCGACGATGGCTTGGGGAGGAATTTGATAACCAGATTGCTGCGCCACGAGTTCCTCGGCGATTAAACTTGAAAAGATAAATATTAGGCAGCTGACAAGGCACTTGGGCTTCATGGATAACTCCGCCGTTGGACTAAACATTTTTAAATTAACGTTTAGTTTAAGCGGTTTGAGTTGAGATACAAACAATTGGTAATGTTTGTAATTTGACCAACGATCAAGTTATCCAGCGAGCAAAGGGGCGAATAAACAAGGCAACGCTCAATGCGCGCAAAAATACGCTGCTTGGGAGTCACCAAGCAGCGTTATGCGA
>CAZKTR010000077.1:4153-11645 GCA_964555525.1 uncultured Pirellulaceae bacterium | reverse complement strand
ATTGAACGGATTCGATATCGCTTAGCTCATTTGGATAATGAGTCACATGCAAAATCGAAGTCCCTTCCGCTGCGTGAATCGATTTTAATAGTTTTACCATTCGGTGTCGCATACTCGCGTCGATCGCCGATAGTGGTTCATCCAGGCACAGCAGTTTCGGTCGAAACGCCAACGCTCGGCCGATTGCCACTCGTTGTTTCTCCCCGCCGGATAATCCACTAGGCGTTCGAGTACGCAAGTCGTTTAATTCGAGCAATTCCAACAGTTCATCGACTCGCTGTTCGTAGACCTGACGATCTAATTTTCGAATGGTCAAAGCGAATCCAAGTTGCTTTTGGACAGTCATTCCAGGAAACAATGCGGCGTCTTGGGGGACAAAACCGATTTGGCGAGCAGCCGGTGGTAACCCATGAATTGACTGACCATCAATAAGAATTTTCCCGGCCGACAAACGTTTTAATCCGCAAATGGTTTCCAACAAAGTCGATTTACCACAGCCAGTTGGTCCCGTTAAAACCGCGTATTGCCCCGTTTGAACAGTCAGGTTAATGTCACACAACTTAAATGAGCCGTTGGTTACTGTTAGATCTTTGATCTCTATCACGATAGCGTCCTTTCTGGAGCAAGCCAGCGGACCAAAATCAAAACGATCAGAGCAATCGAGATTAAAATCATCGAAGCCGACACAGCCGACCTCAAATCGCCAGACTGAAAGCTAAGGTAGATCGTAGTTGGTAAAACTTCGGTTTTTAGTCGAGTCGTACCGGCAAAAATCAGTACCGGCCCAAACTCACCGATCGCTCGAGCCCAAGCTAAAGTAAAGGCTGCGACCATACCGCCCAAGCTTTGTGGAAAAGCAATTTTTGCGAACGCTTGGTAGTCGCTTGCTCCGAGTGTTCGAGCAACTTGTTCGGGTCGAGGGTCGATTTGGGCGTAACAACGACGCATCGTCCGAATCGCAAATGCTGTCACGACGGTAAACTGAGCCAGAATAACAGCTGGGATTTCGTAGGTGATGCCAGTTACTTGATCGAAACCCAAGCTATGGATAGCCGCTACGAATATCGTATCGAGTTGTTTGCCAACGGGTGTTTGAAATAAAACTAGCAAACTAATCCCAACAACGATTGGTGGCAACACAATTGGAATGTCCAGTAAAGCGAAGATCAGTTTTTTCGTAAATCGGCGACAGAAGCTGGTTGATTGGTTCGAATCAAGTCGAGCCAACCAATAACCAGTCGGGACAGCGATCCACATCGCCATAATCGACGCTATTGTGCTGCTGATAACTGACAAGCAGATCGAATATTGGACATTGGGGTCAGCGATCAACTTCCTTAGATCGGCGATACTCGAAAATTGCAAATCCGCTAACAGTAGCGCCACGATCAACAATAAATAGACGCCGGCAAAGCCAAACAGTATCGACCAGAACAACCCGTTGCGGTGCTTGAGTGTAGTGCGCGGATAAGAAAGCTGCTCAACGGACCGATTTCCAGACAAATGTTTTCCGGAAGAATCGTCTTTGGATGAACGGTTGTTGGTTTGATGATCGCCCATTATCGAGGAAGAACTTCCGACAGATCTTTTGAAAATCCAGCGTCGACAAAATCATTGAGAAGCTTGTTATGGTTGTCTTTCAAATACTTGAAAAATAGATCTGCGTGATGATTGATTGATTTTGAACGTCCCACTTCTACATAGCATTTTGCGATAGCGGATTGAGTAGATTTGTTTACCGAAAACTTATCAGAACGCGAGTTAGACGGTAGGTTTTCAGTGGCCAAATTCTCGTATTCAAGAAGATTTTGGCTCAACGATTCAACAGTAGTGACACTTGAGTCTAGGTAGGCGACAACTTTGATGGGTTGGTTGTCAGTTTGATTGAGTTGAACAACGGTGCTGTCCCATACGACGGCGGCGTCAATGCTTCCAAGTGAAAGGGCTTGCGCCATGGACATGACGTTTTCAAATTCGGCGGTCTTACGAGTTTGTAGTAATTCACGACAGCCTTGTAGTTTGGCAACGCGATCAGTTTCATAGCCAATCGCGGAAGAGACGGAACCGATACCGAGTTTTATTTCTAAGTCCAATAGTGTCCGTAAGTTGTTAACTTGCTTCAGATTCAAATCAGCGTTGTCGCTAACGGCAATGACAGGAAACTGAGCTGCGATAGGAAAGCGTTCATCAATCACATTTTGGTCAATAAGCTCGGACATTCGAGTAGAGTCAGCACAAACAAAAACATCTACCATGTACTGTACACCCGTCAGCGCCTCGGCGTTTACCTGACCAGCCAGCGCGCCCGAACCACCAGTGCGGACGATATCAACAACTATTTTCTCGGAAGTCGCGAGCTTGGAGGAATTGAATTGGTCGATGATTTTGTTCATCGGCTCTACAACAGCACTGGCGCAGTATACCCTGACGATAAGCCTTTGGTTACTAGTACCAGTAGAACCGAGCGATAATGCTCTAATGAACAAACCCAAACAAACGATGGCGGACGCACCGAAACAAACCAATGGCGACCATTCGGTAAGTTTTCCACCACGATTTTGGCAATTAAGAAGGCTTTGCATGTTATCGCCTTTTAGAATTAGGCGACATCAATTTGTTTACCTCGAGCATTGGAAATTTCTAGGCTCGCGACTCGACCAGACATGTTGGGCCGGAAGATTACCAATAGAAGTAGCGGCAAGTACCAAGCCATATGCAATCCACCATCTAACGCGTGCCAGAATTGGACCGCGACCATGATCGCTGCCGTATAGCTGATTAATGTACCCAAGTTTTTTTCGGTTGGCCATCCAATGAATGAAAAGCAAAGTGCAACAAAGGCAACTAAGATTGGTAGCCTCCACCAACTACTCCAGCCGAGCGCCCAAATGCCTTGGAGATCATCCATACGAGGATACCAAAACCCAAACATCGATTGAAGTTGAGCAATAAATCCAGCGCTGTCGACGGAGGTGAGAATCGATCCACCAATCACACAAATCACGATACCGGCGACAACCGATATCAGGAATTTTTTCCAGCCGCGTTCCCAATAGAAACTTGCCCACAACGGCAACAGAAACAAAGGATAGTACGCCACGCCGGTAGCCAAACCAATTAGCAAGCCAGCTAGCCAGGGTATCCGGAAACAAACCGCAGCCCACAAAACTAGCGTAGCGGGCAGAGTATGCATCACGTTGACGGTATGCATTGCGGTGTAAGGCAGCATCAAATAAATAGCCGCGGTACCAACACCTACGCTTAGGTTGTCGAAGTTGCGATAACAAAACAGAATTAACCCTAGCACAATCAGTGACTGAGTGACGATTGCTAAAATTTTCGCTGCCACGATGTATCGTCCGATGTTTTCTAACTCGTCGGCATCGGTTTGCAATATTTCACCGCCGTTGTCGAACGTGGACATGATAGGAAACACGAAAAACAGTTGCAAACCAGGGCCGCGTTGTCGTAACTGTTGAACATCAACGGGTTCGGCAACTTCGCGTTGCATCAATTTGATTGCGTTTTTCGCGCCTTCTAAATCGGCTGAAGTAGGTTCGGATAAAATTACATTGGCGGTCAGAATTAAAAACAGACTACCGGCGAAAAAGAATAGACCGCCTTGGCTTAGATTTGGTTCTAAGACCGGTCGCCGAGTCAAACTGGGATCCATGAGCAACCGTATTAGTAGTAGCAGTCCGACGGAAAACAACCAGATGAAACCAGAGAGTTGCCAAGCAAATCCTGGCACGGCAGTATTGCCAGAAGTCGGTAGGTCTATGGTTGGTGTGTTAGAGGCACCAAGGTCAAGGGTAGCGGATGATGTTTCTACCGAAGCAGCGTTGCGAACAGACTGAGCCGTTTGATAGCGGCCGCTCTCGATCATTAGCAAGCCAGGAGCAAGCAAAACAATCAACAGTAAATCTAGATTACGAATACTCCAGAAACGATTGAACTTAAAAAAAAGCGCTATCAGTAACAGCGAAGACAGGTATGCCCAAGTTGAACTGTCAATTTTCTGATAACTGAAAGGAAGATCGCTCATTCTGGTTTAGCTGTCGATCAAGCTTTCGGAGCAGAAGCAAGTTTATCAATGAACCGTTTGCGGACTTCATCGCGAATTCGAACATATCGTTGACGAGCTTCAGCGATTACTTCCGGATCAAAATCATTGTAGGAATTCAAGAATACCTGAACTTGATAAGCTTCACCTTGAATTAGAGTCGCTCGAATTCGATGCGACATACGACCCATTACTCGAGTGAAAAAACCGTTGACTGTATTCCAACTTTTGGGGACCGCTAATCCCTGTCCAAAGGAGTCGAAATGACTAAACAACAAGTAACCTCGTTCTCCAGTAGGTTTTTGCATGATTACTTCGATCATGTCCCATTTATCATCGGGAGAAACGTCGGAATTATCGATACCAAGTGCTTTAGCTCTGGAGAGGGCTTTTCGACTGACTATTTTCCAGCCGGTGTTTGTGTAACAGGTGGTTAGTTCGTGCCATCCAGGGAAAGTCTGATCGAGAGAAGCGGTCGCGTAGCAAGTCGGGGCTTTATATTGCCAAACATCAGATCGTTCTCCAAAGTCACTACCCTGTTTCCGCAGGTCGGTTTGAAAAGCGACTTGGGTCCAGTTTTCAATTTCTTTGGGAGCGTCACCTTCAGAAAATGGAACGGTAACGTCGCCATCAAAAGCTCGAATGGACAATTTTTTATCAGCCTGCTTCATACATTGCCAAACGTCCCACGACTGCCAAATGCCGGCACAAACCATCAGGGAAGCAAAAACCCAGAGTGTTTTTTGTATAGCTGGCGGTATTGGTTGGCGACTTCGTTTGCCGCGACCACGAGTAGAAGTGGCTTGGTTGGAGCCAGGTATAAGGTCATTCCACATTTTGCCAATCACTTGACCAAATCGTCCAGACTCTTCGGCGTCTTGTACCGGACCGAAAAAGAATAGAATCAACTTGTCAGTACTAAGGATCAGCATGATACCTATGGCCAATGAAATATAGCCAAGGAACATATGTGCATTTCCCTCGGATAAATCGTATTGAAAAAACTTCATCGAAACGGGGATTGCCATGATGCGAATCGTGTTCATGAAGATGGCCCAAAAAACACCGGACATCACTAACAAAGCTGTCCTGAAACCAATGAAGGCATACAGCATTAGTGAAATCGCCAATAAGAAAAGTAGACATGACCAGAAAATTGGCATGTCAACACCAGCAACCGCCTTAGGAATGGTTCGAGCCATTAAGAATACAATACCGAGTAAAAAACTCAGGATCGCGACGCCTTTTTCCGGCGCTTTCACATGTCGGTTAAACACCGAGTATGCAACCGCAACCGATACGAGCGTGAAAAATGACTGCACGCCACTACAGGCTTGTTCAATACCAAATTGTTGCATGTTTGGGACGTTCAAAACTGTGCCCGACATGTGATGACCGACGTTAAGTAGGTCCAGCAAGCGGCTGGTATAAGTCGCACTGTAAACTTGAAGCGTGGTAACCAAGTTCCGATCCATACCAAACGGTAAGTATAGGAAGACATACAGTGGTAAGGAAACGTACCACAATGACTGGCCACTGATTTCGGTGTCAGGAACCCGGGCCAAAAAACTGGTAATGATTAACATCACCGAAAGAGCGGACATCCATGGTTGAACGAATAAAACACTGAACGTAATGGAGAATAGAGCCAATATGAGCAGCGTGTTGCTGGTGGCACTTCTTTGAAGTTGAACTGCCTGACCCCGAGGCCAACGGAGTAGAGCGATTACAACCGTCGCTACAATAGCAAACAAAACCGAATGGTAATGTGGTTCTTTAATTAAACGTTTAGTATAGAGGTATAGCATCGGAAACTGTGACAAAATCGCCACTAAGTATGCGATTACAACCCCCCACTCGAGCCCTTGTACTACACGGGTATTAGAGGTGGATTTTGATGGAACGGGTTGAGCGGCGGTAGACATAGTTTTTTGAATCTTAGAATTATTTAGTTCTTAGAAATTTAACTTGAATAGGTAGACTAAAACCTCTCACAGAATAATTCCGTAGTAGTTAGAATTTCTGTACCTAGTGATAGTGTTGTTGGTTTTGGAATAAAGCCTATATCGATTTAATCAGCTAAAATCATCAGCCAATATTAGAATCGAAAAGACCCAAGAATTGTCGCATTTTGTCGTAACAGATAGAATAATTAAATTCGGCTAGGCATAAAATATCAATCAAAAACAAGGGCGACTTTGTTAGTTTTAGTGACATCTATCACGATATCGTACCCAGAAGGGCTTCAGAACCGGCAATCGAGCCCAGAAGGTTTACCCAAAACGCTTTTTAAACCATTCGAAAGTGATGTCTAAACCACGATCAATATCGTATTGCGGGTCGTATCCTAACAGTTTATTGGCCAGCGAAATATCAGCCAAAGAATGCCGAACGTCGCCAGGTCGAGGGTCACGGTAGACAGCTTGGATCTTGGAACCGGACAGATCTTTTAGCGTAGAAAGTAACTGATTGACAGTACGGCGTTGACCGAATGCAACGTTGTAAACTTTGCCAGTGGCCTCTTTGGCACTACTGAACATAGCGCGAATATTGGCCTCAACGGCATTGACGACAAAAGTGAAATCTCGAGATTGCTCTCCGTCACCATTGATCATTGGAGATTCGTTGTTGACTAAGGCATCCATAAACAAAGGGATTACTGCAGCATATGGACCATCGGGTTTTTGCCTTGGGCCAAAGACATTGAAGTACCGCAAACCGACTGTTTCAAAATCATAACAGTTTGCAAATACACTGCTGTACAGTTCATTGATATATTTTGATACGGCGTAAGGCGACAACTGATTACCAATGTTGGCTTCAAGTTTTGGCAGATCAGGGTGATCACCGTAAACACTGCTGCTGCTGGCGTAAACAAAGCGTTTTACACTGGCGTCTTTGGCGGCAGTTAGCATGTTTAGAAAGCCAGTCACGTTCGCATTGTTAGTAATCGTGGGCGTTGCGATCGAGCGAGGCACTGATCCTAATGCTGCTTGATGGCTAATAAAATCGATATCCTCACAAGCTGTTTCGCAAGTGGTCAGATCGTCGATGTCGCCCTCGATGAATTCAACGTTGTTGAGTTTCAAAAACGGTTCGATGTTCTCGATTTTTCCTTCGGACAAATTGTCCAAAATACGGATCAGACCAGCTTTGTGGTGGACCAGATACTCAACAATGTTTGAGCCGATGAAACCAGCTCCACCAGTTATTAGAAACTTGACTGACGAAATATCTGTGCCATGAAAATTCTCGTGATACATATCGGATTCAAAACCGTACCTTTGGCTGAAGACCTAAAACCTTTGTAGAGGAGGCCACAAGAATGGTCCGTCTAACTTTATTGAAGCCAATAGTGTAGTGAAGTAGGACAAAACTCGAAACACCCCCCAGTAGCACCAGAATCCGCTTTTAGGAATTAACGCCGCA
>CAZKTR010000077.1:0-4053 GCA_964555525.1 uncultured Pirellulaceae bacterium | reverse complement strand
ATAGCTCGTCTGGAAAAGACTCTTTTCTTCAACTCGAGTCGGTTAAAATTAACAACCCATCCGCCGTGGTTTGGCTCGTTCGACTGAGAGCAACTCTTAAAACAGTTAACTTTAAGGCTGTATTAATTCAAAGCACACGGGTTAAACTCGTAGTTTAAAATTGATCGTAGGAGCCAAGTCAATTCGATAAAAGATTGATAAACAGGCTGATGTCTAGAAAGTTTACGAAGCCGTTCTCATCGATGTCCGCTTCCTCGAGGAAATCATTCATGGACAACACTGCAATGAATGGACTGATATCCAAGAAGTTCACTTCACCATCAAAATTGCAATCACCCAAAAGCGCCGGCACAATCACATTAGCATTGAGAATCGAGGTGATATCATCCATTTGATTACCAGTGTAGGTAACTCCAGACGATTGAAAAACGTTTGGGTCTGCCGCATCCAACTGAAACGAGTTCACGCCGAGTAACACCAATTCGTTGGTGGTACTGTCAATCAAAAATGTAGGAGCTCCCGAATCGCCACCACGAACATAGCTTTCATGTGTTAAGGCATTTGGTGTCCCCTCGGCATCTCTTTGTAAAATAATCGAATCGTTGTCGGCATTTGAACCGAATACTACATTTTCGGAAAAGGAAAAGACCAAGTTTTCACCGACAGCTTGACTCGTAGGGGAGTCGAGACTCGTACCTTGGGCTCTTCCAAAAACAAGAGTACGTTCGCCAACGATATTTACTTCGTTAGGATCGGTGTTGAAGAACGTTTGAGTTGATGTAGAGCCGTCGACATTGGTAGTGGTAATCGGTGGATCACCTTCGTATTCATCAGTCGCAAAATTGTACACGGCAATACTTGGATCAACGTTCCGATCAAGAATAACAATACTCAAATCCGAACTACCCACTCGTATGCGGCTGGAGACTATTGCTTCGAAGGGAGTCGAGCTAGGATCGTTGTCCGGATAGAACACATAAGTTGAACCTAACGACGGTCGAAAATGCTGGGCCGTTAGAACCGCGTTGGGGCTGATTAACGTACCCCATCTTCCGTTATCGGTCGTGCGAGCAACTCCGCTGAAGTCATAGTCCGCACCAATGAAACTTGGATCATCGACAAACCGATTATTGGTGGTGTCGGAAAAGTTATTAATTAAAAGTTGAGCAGAAACAGATTCGAGGCCAACGAGAAAGAACACACCAAGAGTCAAAAATGATCGAAACATCTAAAACTCACCTAAGTAGAGAAAAGGGCGGTCGAGTTAATAAAAAAATTAACTGGTCACCAATAATACGTTTGCAAGCATGCCCAGATTACAAGAATTATCTGGCGATTGATATAAGTCGCTAAATATCAATGAATTTTTCGCAAGAGTAGCGAAAGTAACGTTTTTGTTGACTCGACACCTTAGTGATTTTTCACTACCTAATATTGGGGTCAACCGGTTGCATTGACCACTGTTGCATGTCATCAACTACAAGTTTTAGTTGTGACGAACCAGACTAGCTCGAGTGAGTTGGGGCGGCGGCTTGTCACAGCATGGATTAGTGGACATTTTTGAGGCGAGTCGCCCAGTTACAAGGAGATAAGTTTGTGTCAGTGAAGTCATGATCACAAACTAATCTATTTTTTTCGAGGCCTGCGCCAGTATTGAGGCAGCTTAGAAAACGGTTTGGTAAATCGCAGTCCCAACGGGGGTTTCAAACCATTTTCGATCCAGGCCGATTGATCAGCAACATTTGCCTTAATACGGTTTTTCATTGATGCATTACTTTCTCCGCCAACGCGCATTTTAACTGCCACGTGGGGTACATAGCCGACTCGAATCTCATTCTTTACCATCAAACGAATCATACATTCGTAATCCGCAGCAGTCCCGAGATCGATTCGATAGCCACCGAATTTCTCGTAGATTTCGCGCCTAATATAGACAGTCGGATGTGGGGGCATCCAACCGAACCAGAATCGACGCCGCGAGTATTCACCAGATCGCCAGTACCGGGCAATCAAATTGGGACTATCAAATGCCACATAAGTAAGGTCGGCATAAACAGCGTCGTAATTCCCACTACGGAATTTGTCTTGGACCCGTTGAATGACAGAGTCGTCGGCGAATAAATCGTCCGCATGTAGAAAGCCAATTACGTCCCCACTTGAAATAGCGATGCCCTTATTTAATGCATCATAGATTCCAGAATCGGACTCTCGAACCGATTTGTGAATCAGATTTTCGTTAACGGCGATGATATCTGCTGTGCCGTCATTTGACATTCCGTCGACAACGACATACTCAAGTGAATCACAATTTTGAGACGCCACACTCTTGATCGTATCAGAAATAGTTTGCCGACGGTTGAATACGGCGGTAACAACAGAGATTTTCAATTGAGGTTATTTCCGGATTGTTACTTACTTGAGCCCCTATTCACAGGGTGGGCAATGTGCAATGTAAGCCTTCCAAGCTGGCTTTGAAAGCATCTTTTTAGAATATTGATTTTAGCTGCGTCTTCTTCGTTGACAAGCAATCGAGTAGTGCCAGATCCTCGTAAACTTGCAACTAAGACGCAAGAAACAGAAAAACAAGTTAGAAGAGGCTTGTTAATACGGCGAAACCATCCCCACTCCTACTACTTACGAACCCGAACCGCTTAAGATAGAGATGAATGGCGCAATATCCAAGAAGTTAACGATGCCATTCTGATCTATATCCGCTTCGGCTTGATCTACACCACTAACCAAGACCCCAATGAATGGAGAGATATCTAGAAAGTTAACAACGCCATTGAAGTCAATATCTCCCAGCAACAAAGTGGTTTGGTCAGCCGGTCTACCAGCAATTTGAATGTTGTCAAAATAGCCTCCGTGAAGTGCTCCTATACTAGAGATTTTGACCTCGGCAATCTCAATAGAGGTACCATCGAAGTTGGCCAATTCGTTAGCACTGAAATCTAATCCACTTTGGCTAGTCGTAGAAACGTCGAAACTAGATCCTCTGATTGTTAGAGAAATATGTGCGTCGTTAGCAGCATCAAAACTAATCGGGGTAGTATCTAAACCCCACCAGAAACTAAGCGGCGGGGTATCGAATAACAAGTCTCCGTCAGCCATAGTCGAATAACCTAGTTGCTGTCGGTCGATTGAAAAATTTGCGTTAACCACATCAATCAACACTTGCGCCATTGCCGCTGATCCGGCAGCGCCAGGGTGGATGTTGTTCGGCGAGATTAAAAATTGAGGATCAGTGAAATTGTCGCCGTCTTGATCTAACGTCTCGTAAACCTCCCACAAAAGCAAGTCTGGGTTGTTAGCAACTCGTTCACGAATGACGGTATTTGTGTCAAGGATCAATTGTTGACGAGCGGTAGTGTAACCCGCATTTCGCGTTGAACCATAAGGAGGGATCGTCGCAGCGATAATTGTCTCAGCACCAGCGGCATTCATTGTAGAAATTGCAGTATCAAAATGCCCAATCAACGTTGCAACGTTCGGCGACGATCCGCCGGCCACGTCATTGAGCCCGAGAGCGAGTATGCCTAATTCTGGTAAACTCCCTTTGTTGGCAACTCGGTTTGGTACTTGTGTAAGTGTGGCACCCGAAATGGCTTGCGATAAATCAACAGCAAAAAAATCGGAAACATGATCACGCAATAATGCTGCCGGTTCGTTAACGGGACTGTTATTAAAGCTGTCAGCGATAACGCACGCACCGTCAGGACAAGGTCGCAAAGTATCGTTGCCTAACGTATTGGACCCGCGAAGTATGAAGCGGGTCACAATGTTTCCATTGGAATCGATGGGATCTATAAAAATCGTAGAAATTTCATTTGTCTGACGAGCAGCAAAATCAAAATCGATGCAGACTGTATTGCCACCGGTAAGTGACAAGGTGTCAGTAAGATTCAATGTCAAATCAAGATCTACCATATTTTGATCCAGCAGTAGAACGTTGTTCCCGAGTGTCTCGTCGGCAGCGTCTGGCGCTGGAGCCACTGGAACGACCGAAGCAATCGCTGATTCAGCTACCAAGGTCATCGAACCAAGCTCGGCCAG
>CAZKTR010000076.1:0-11666 GCA_964555525.1 uncultured Pirellulaceae bacterium | reverse complement strand
CCAAAACGAGCTATCAAACTTCATTAGATGAATTCAAGTCGTTGTTAGGATTGCCGCCAGATCTAGAAGTGGTGATCGAAGATGATTTCCTAGATCGATTTAACTTGATTAGCGATGAAATCAACGATCGATTGATTACCATCAGTGATCTTCGCCAACGAGCAGGCGATCAGTTGAGTGA
This sequence comes from uncultured Pirellulaceae bacterium, assembly GCA_964555525.1. Taxonomy (GTDB): domain Bacteria; phylum Planctomycetota; class Planctomycetia; order Pirellulales; family Pirellulaceae; genus Mariniblastus. The sequence continues at coordinate 11,485 of CAZKTR010000076.1, read as the reverse complement.
GCTTGATAGTGTGATCGAAGCCTATCAGAATCCAGGGTTTCAGTGGCCTGCAGATTTTAATCAGCGTTTAGTCGAGTTGGTTTCGGAGATTGAAGCCGCCAAGGAAATCATTCAAGCGATCCGTACTGAAGATTTTGCTCAGTTGAATCAAGATTTTGAACGGTTGGAACAAAAACGAAAGGGCCGAACGGAGTACCTGCAAAAGTTGTCCGATGACGTTGCACAAGGCCGAATTCCGTCGAGTATTAGTCCGGATTTGTTCAAGCCCGAAACAATTTCTGATCCGGAGAAGCTCCGAGACTTGCTGTCCAAAAAAGCAAAGAACGATGGAGACGACGAAAAAGAGGACGCGATTTTGGAGCAACCATCGATCCTCACTCGCTTGGGGCTGTTGGAGGAGTCATTGCAAGATACTCAGCGGCTATTGGAAGGTTTTCCCCAGGTTCGCAAAACGCTCCAAGGCAAAGCCTTGCATGACTACTTGGTGCTTAACTTTCAACAGACGATCCCTGGTCAGTTGTCGGAGCTGAATAATATTTCGCTGGATCTGTCGCTGTTGCAAGCTCAAGCTCGCACCAATTCAATTGAGATTGTAAATTCTGACCTTGCATCCGAGCACGCCATTCGGATTGCTCGCTGCTTGCGACGAGACTGGATGAACGCTCGCGCGTCTTTGGTCGATCAGTATCGTAATATCGAATTTGTAGCGGACCAATTAGAATCTGGAATTGACTTGGTATTTAATGGCAGCCTTTCCAATGATGGCAATAACCCTTTCAGGATTCGTACCGAAACGGGTGAGTTGCAAGCCGGCCTTCAATTCGACGCTCCGATCGTGCGTCAGTCCGAACGCAATGCCTACCGGACCGCGTTGATCGACTATCAGCAAAGCAAACGAAGTTTCTATGAGTTTGAAGATTCGGTCAAAGGTGACTTGCGAGAACTCGTGCGAAACTTGGGGCGTAACCGTGTTCGATTCGAGTTGGACCGTCGAAGCGTTCAGGTCCAAATTGAGAACGTCGAAATCAATCGCCTTGAACTCGACCGACCGATTACTGCCACCAATACTTCTTTGGGGACTACCACCGCTCGGAACTTGACCGATGCGATCATCGGTCTAAACAACGCACAAAACTCTTACTTGAGTACATGGGTGCAATACGAAGTGCTCCGCCGAAATCTCGACTTTGATATGGGAACCATGCAGCTTGACTCGCTCGGCCAGTGGATCGACCCTGGGCCAATCGATGATCAAATCGGTATCCGCGCTTTGGCGATGATGGGGGCTCAACCGGATTGCCAGTTCTGTGAGGACATTGCGACGGCGTATGAGCAAGCTGTTGAGAGCAAGTCGATGGATGATGTGATTCAGGAGTCGGAGTTGCAAACAGAGGCAGGCGAGTTGGAAGTTCCAGAAGAGCTTGATAAGCAAAGTCCTGCTTCGGAAAGCACCGAGCCCACAATTGAAAATAGCGAGCCTCCCATTCCGACACGACCGCAAACCGAACGCATCGCGCCTCCTATTCCGACACGACCGCAAACCGAACGCATCGCGCCTCCTACTCTAACACGACCGCGAATCGAACCAGTGGGCCCTGCACTCGAACTTCGCAAGCCCGAGCTACAGCTCAATACCTCTCCATCGGCGACCTTACGTGAAGTACCAGCGACTGGGAGGCCAGCGTTAGTTGGTGGTCGTCTGTTGCAGCTACGGGTAGAGCCGATAGAACCCATTGCGATGCCGATTGCTTTGCAACCGATTCCTAGTCCCGTTTCGTCTTTGAAACTCGTTTCGGTGTTGCCTACCTCACAGCCGATTGCACCGCCTGTTTCGTCCGGTCAACCGCAGTCGCCTAGTAAGCCGGTCGAAAACCAAACGGCACAATCGAATTCTTTGACGCAACCAACCATCGATCCACTACCGACTCCGGAATCGCTGCCCACCTTGGGGGGACTGCCAAACTTGAAGCCGCTACCACCGATCGATGGCATTGCGTCTTGGCCGGCTGAAGGCTCGTTTAACCCCACAATTCGACAGGCCGCTGGGATTCTGCCCGAAAATGGTCCTCAGAATAGCTCGTTCAGGGCGAGCGTGATTCCGTCGGAAGCCCCACAATCCGAACGGCTCGTTCATGCGTTGCCACCGATGAATACTACCGCGGCTTCAGCTTTGTTGGCACCAATTGCCGAAAAACAGTCTGTGGACACCATGCAGCCAGCTGAAACTGAACCGGCGGCGAGCCTCAAGACACAAGAATCGACAGGGGCATTGGTTCCGATGACTGGTTTTGGTGGTCTGTTGAACCGATTTCAAAGCAAATAACGGCCAACTGCGGCAAAATGTTGGGTAAAAGGGTAGGCTTTGGACCATCAAAGTCGTTGGCCCACCAAAAACGGAGTCTTTTCGGAGGCAGAAAAGCAGCGTTATTTCAACTGCTGCAGTCACTTGCGAAACGTTTTGACGGTTGTGGTGTTTATAAATGGTGGTGTCTGAGGTCTTAGGAATTACGTGTGTTAGTTCAGGAACATTCGTACAATTCGTTGTAGTCACCTGCTTTTAAACTGTCTCTTGCTTGACCAACGTATCATGACAAACTTTGTTCGCTCTCACTCAACCTCATTGCGTCTCAGTTCAAAGCTGGATCGTTGTGGTGCAACACTGCCGAAGGTTGTTGGAGTGATTGTTGCAGTTACTTTGTTAGCTGGATACTTGGCAATCAACTTTTTTACCGGCGAGAACAAGGCCGAGATATTCGACCCGATCACTGCAACCGTTGAGCGAGGTGATTTTGTTTCTCAGGTGCTCGACCAAGGGCAGCTTCAAAGTAGTGAAAACGTAGAGATTCGCTGTGAAGTCAGGTCGAGAAATGGAACGATAACGGTGCTTAACTTGGCTCCTGAAGCCAGTGCCGTCGGACCTGGTGACTTCTTGATCCAGTTAGATTCGACGGCTTTTGAAAAGGAGCTTGAAGAGCAACGGATCAAGATGGCCAATGCAAAGACGGCAGTGATTCAAGCAGAATCTACCTTGGCGTCCGCCCAAGCAACGCTTCGTGAGTACGTCGAGGGAACCTTTTTAGAGGAAAAGATGACCATCAAAAACGAGGAACTCGTTGCTGACGGAAATATAGAGACTGCTAGGCAACGTCTTAAGCAGGCCGAGGAAGCGTACGAATATAACCGTAAGCTACAAGCTCGTGGATTCATCACCAGTCAAGCATTGCAAGCGGCGAAGTTCGAGGTCAACAGAACACAGATCGATGTTGACAACGCAGTCAATCAAAAGGATCTGGCAGCGATGCGGTTGAAAGTCTTGGAGAACATCACAAAGGAAAAGAATGTTGTCCAGCTAGAAGCCGACATTAAAGCTGCTCTTGTAACGCTGGAAAGTGAGCGTCAAGCAGCTGAAGTCGAATCAGAAAAACTAGTCGAAATCGAATCGATGATTTCCAAGTGTCGTATCGTGGTTCCGGAGGGGGTTAGCGGTCAGATTTCCTACGCTCGTGAGTCTTCGCGGCGCAGTCAAGATTGGGAATTGGAAGAAGGGGCAACCGTTCGCGAAAATCAAGTCCTTATTCGAATTCCAAATCCCCAAAAGATGGAAGTCAAAACGTTAATCAATGAGCAATCGATTACGCAAATCGAACCCGGTATGGCTTGCGATGTTAAAGTCGATGCGTTGAATAGTCGTTCGCTTAAGGGAATCGTCACGAGAGTGAATCAGTACGCGGAGTCGTCTTATTGGCTGAGTTCGTCGGTTCGCAAGTACGCCGTGTTTGTGAAGATATATGACCCACCAGCGTCGCTCAAGCCGGGAATGAACGCAGCGGTTACGGTGCAAGTTCGTGAAGAACTTGATGAGTTATTGGCGCCGATTCAGACGGTTTACGCTGTTCAAGGCCGCAAGTTCTGCTTGGTTCAAAACGGTGATCAGTGGGAAACGCGAGAAATTGAAATCGACGGTGACAACTCGCAGAGTGTCTTAGTTAAGGGCGGTCTGCAAGAGGGCGAGGTGTTGGTGATGAATCCGGGGGCTTATAAGAACCAGTTAGATTTGCCTGAGATCGAGATTGATTCGCGGATTGGGTTACCCGATGGCAAAGCCGAAGAGATCGATCAAATCAAAGCCACTGCGGAAAAAACGAACAAAGCGCCCGGCGGTAAGCGACCTAAATTGCCTGTCAGCGGGAGTGCATTGGTTGCGGCGAAAGATTCTGATAGCGATGGTAAGCTGACTCAAGACGAGATCGGTTCACCATTTAATAATTTCTTCTCGCGGGTTGATGCTGACGGGGATGGTTTCGTGACCGCGGCCGAAGCCGATACGCAGCTTAAGCGAATGCAGGCTCGCAGCAAAAAAGGTGGTCAACGCAACGGTGCAGGGCCTGGAGGACCGGGTGCTGGTCGTCCCGGTGGGATTAGTCAATGAGTGTTACGGCCAAGCAAGCACAAATCGACGGCAACGAAAAGTTGGCGGCGTCGATACGTGATTTGACCAAACACTATGTCTTAAAAAGTGAGACCGTTCGGGCGCTGCGTGGCGTTTCATTCGACGTGCCAGAAAGCGACTACATTGCCATCATGGGACCGTCGGGGTCGGGCAAGAGTACACTGTTGAATTTGCTGGGCTGTCTTGATCGTCCCACGACGGGTTCGTTCTTTTTGGGTGAGGACGATGTGGCGACGATGAGCGACGATGAGCTTTCGTTTATTCGCGCTTCGCGGATTGGGTTTGTTTTTCAAGCTTACAACTTGATCGCTCAGTTGAGCGTCGTCGAGAATATTGAAGTGCCGCTGTATTATACCGGCCGCTTAGACAAAAACTCTCGTCAGCGAAGCATCGAGTTGGCTCGAATGGTCGGCTTGGGCGAGCGTCTGGACCATCGGCCGACTCAGCTTTCCGGTGGACAACAACAGCGTGTGGCGATCGCTCGCTCGATGGTCAACGATCCGTATTTTATTCTCGCAGACGAAGCGACCGGGAACTTGGACTCGGTCACGACCAACGAGATTTTGGCCATGTTTCAGAAACTAAACGACGAAGGACGTACGATCATTATGGTGACTCACGAGGACGAAGTCGCCGCTCATGCCAAACGCGTGATTCGTTTGCGAGATGGGGAAATCCAAGTCGACGAGTCGATTAAGAACCGAGAAACCTTCACCGCGGAACAGATTCAAAGCTATCAACGATGAAGATGTCGTCCGTTATTACTGCCTTCTTCCGCCCGCGAACTTGGAAGCTAGGACTGAAAAGCCTCGTGCTGCACCCGATGCGTTCGGGCTTGACGGTGTTGGGTATTTTCTTTGGCGTGGTCAGTGTGATTTGGCTACTGGCCATCGGCGAGGGCATTAGTCGTGAAGCTCAGGCGCGGATCGAAGACCTTGGTGCCGAAAACGTGATCGTCCGCAGTATCAAGCCACCAGATTCTGGAGGTGCCACGTCGACCAGAACCGTCGATGCGTTTGGGGTGACTCGGGCGGAGAAGGAACTGCTCGAAACCACGATCCCAACCATCGGACGAGTACTGCCGATCCGCGAGATACAACAGCGGTTTACTTACAACGGTAACCCGAATTCGAAACCCATTGATGGCCGTCTGGTGGGGTGTACCAACGGCTACGCGGAAGTCACGCGTTTGTTTGTCGACCGCGGTCGTTTTCTATCGACGGTCGAAGTCAGTGAGGCGAAATCGGTTTGTGTGATCGCAGCCTATTTGTCGTCGCAACTATTTCCTTCGGAAGACCCGCTGGGTAAACAGATTTATGTTCCCGACAAGAAAGAGTTTTTCAAGATCGTTGGTGTTTTGAAACCACGTAACGCAAGTGCGGCGATCGGCGGTTCCTTGGCCGCGCAAGATTTTTCGTTGGATGTTTACATTCCGATCACCACCATGCGACGGCGGATGGGAGATTTGGAAATCCAACGTAGTAACGGCTCGTTCAATGCGAAGAACTTTGAGCTGACTCAGTTGACGATCCAGGTTGCCGATGTCGACGATGTCAAACGGACCGCTAAGCTTATCGAAGCGACTTTGAAAACTGGAAAAGTTGGCCGGCAAGACGTTGCGATCGTAGTTCCGTTTGAGTTGTTGGAGCAAGCCGAGTTTACTCGAATCGTGTTCATGGTGTTTATGGGTTTCATCGCCGCAGTAAGTCTGTTGGTGGGCGGGATTGGGATTATGAATATCATGTTAGCGACCGTTACCGAGCGAACGCGAGAGATCGGCATCCGCCGTGCCCTAGGTGCCAAGCGTAGCGATATCGTGTTGCAGTTTTTGGTCGAGACGATTTCGTTGTCGGTGATCGGCGGGATTACCGGGATTCTGGTGGGTTTGTTGTGTCCGGTTGCGATCGAGTTGCTGAAATCGGTTACAGCCAGTTCTGCGCCCGAGATTTACGCGAGTTTGCCGGGAGATATTACCGATATGCGGCCGGTGATTGTGCCGTTTTCGATACCATTGGCGTTCTGTATTTCGGTCGCGGTGGGGGTTTTCTTCGGGCTATATCCAGCGTATCGAGCCGCACAAATGGACCCAATTGAGGCGTTACGCCACGAGTAATTTTACGGTTTAGGTAAGAATGGCGACCTAAGTGGTTGTTCGGCCTTGTTTTTTTGACAAACCAGTGCTGAAAAACCGAAACCCCCCCTAAATGTGAGTTATGTTTCGGAGAACTGAAAAAAGCAGAGAAGGCCTTTCGCTTGAATGCCTGCTTTACGCAATTTGCCGTCCCAGATACTGAGCTATCTTAGGGTGGATTTCGATCCAATAATTAGCATGGCCAGTGACGCTCGTTGCGAATATGTTCACTTGAAACTGTAGGGTAAGTTTTTATAAGGTTGAGGACTATCGATGAGCCAAGGCGATTCAACAAGTGGAAACACATCTGACCAGTTTAGCGGGTTAACCAATGATGCAAATCCAATCTCCCTCGTTGGTTCACAATCAATGAATGATCAACCTAGCAATCAGGATTCAAACTCCGATCAGCCTCCTCAATATTTTCAGGATCTGTTGTCACGGTTGGATGTCTGTACTGAGTTGGTGCACGCTGAGCTAGAAGAGTATCGCAACGCGAGTTTTGGTAGCGATCCAAGTAAGCGTACTGACTATTTGTTGTCAGTTGTTATTCCCGTGTACAACGAGCTTAACACGATCGGCCGGATTTTAAGCCGCGTCGCGTCTTTGAATTTGAACCTGGAGTTGGTGATCGTTGATGATTTTAGTACTGACGGTACGCGTGAGATTTTAGAACAGATCAAAGATCTTCCCCGAGTGTCGGTTATCTTAAAAGAAAAAAACGAAGGCAAGGGCGCCGCGCTGCGTACTGGTTTCGAGCATGTTAACGGTGACTATGTTGTGGTCCAAGATGCAGATCTTGAGTATAATCCAAGCGACATTCCAATGTTGATCCAGCCGTTACTCAAGGGCGAAGCGGATGTGGTTTATGGTTCTCGATTTATCGGCGAAGAACAGCAAGACGAATCATGGATCCATCGAGCAGGTAATGCTGTTTTGACGGGTGCTTCGAATTTGTTTTCTGGTTTGAATTTGACGGACATGGAAACCTGCTACAAGGCTTTTAGTCGCGAAGTGCTACAAGACATTTCGATCAAGCAAAATCGTTTCGGCATTGAACCGGAGATCACTGCCAAGTTGGCTCGTCGAGGTTATCGATTTGTTGAGGTGCCGATTTCGTACGATAGTCGTGGCTATGATGAGGGCAAGAAGATCGGTATTAAAGATTTGATCAACGCGATCTACTGTATTGGCCGATACGGGATGTCTGACTAACGAGGGCTTTGTTGTAGCTGGGCTCGCCAGAGTTCAGGCCTTACGGAGCATATCCCGAAGTCTAGTGAGCTTGTCGTTTTATTTAAATTGAAAATAATAACGTGAGCCGTTTTGGCGCTAGCCACGGTTTTTGTGGGCAACGAAACCGTGGCTAGCGCCAAAACGGCTGATAGCGACGGGCTCCTGACGACTCCAGATACGAAGGCTCTTGCAGGCACTTTAAAATTTACTTGTAACGGTGGGCTAAATCATGATGTTTTCTGGCCAATTTGGTTTTTTCAACCGCTGTGTGGTTTTGCTGATCGGCTTTGGTTTAGTTTGGTCGATTCAGTCGGCCTACGGACAAAGCTCGCTCCGTTCCACGCAAACACCGACCAAAAAAAAGACTTACTTGACTCTGGCAATTTCTAGCAATTCTTCTGCCGCCCTTGGTAGTCAGCAACGTTGGATGGAGGCGTTGCAAGATGTTGGTGCCGATCGTGTGTCTTCCAGCACATTGACGCAAGGCGCTGCTACTGTGGAAGAAACCGAAAAAGGCGGAACTAGATATATTAGAGTTCAAGGGTTTTTACAGGACGGTAAGTTGGAGTTGTCTGGTGGCAGCTATCGCCTTAGGGACATGGGCAAGATCCGCGACTTGTTGCAAAAGTTTCGTGATGATGGCAAAGAAACGACACTGGCCCAAAAGCATGACTTTGGTTTGACCGTTAGTCAGCTGGTAAGTTTGGCTGAAAAGTTTGCCAAGCCAGTAGCTGAACCGACCAAGGGCAAGCCGTTTTCGGCCGTGGTCAATTCGATTGCAAGGCAAACGGGAGTTTCTTTTGCCCGCGATTCATCAGTCCGAGCTGCTTTGGCTGGGCAGGCGGATGTGACGCAGGAATTTAAAGGCATGTCTAGCGGAACGGCATTGGCCGCGTTGGTGAAGCCACTGGGTTTGGTGTTAGAGCCAGGCCGCGAACAAGGCCAGCAGGTAAAGGTGCATATCAAACGGCCTGAAGCCGGCAAGAAATCTTGGCCGGTGGGGCGAGAGCTTGAAGCCGCTCCGGTGATGGTCGAGCCTGGGATGTTTCAGAAACTGCCGATCGGGATCAAGAATTACCCGCTGGACAAAGTGATGGTGGCATTCCAGCAGAAAGCTAAAATCCCGTTTGTCTACGACGAACAAGTGATCGCTGTTGAGGGGATTGAGGTTTCGAAAACTCTGGTTTCCATCGATAAGAAGAATGGAGTTTTGATGGTGATGATCAATAAGTTGTTGCGACAGACCAAGCCCAAGCGTCTTTCGGGGAAACTTCGCGTGGACGATGCTGGCAAAGCGTTCCTGTGGATCACGGCAAGGTAGTTGTTCAATTCGATTCGATGTTAGATTTAACGCCGGATCTTGGATTTGCGGTGTTGAGTCTTCCGGTGGGCTGGTACGGTACACAGCTTTTACCTGCACCCGTTTCGCCCAATCGTAGCTCTTTTGAAGTCGCAAGATCTTACTTCTGGATCGATCATCCGGCACATTTGCCACTTGGCGTTACCGTCGAGTATTGGTCTGTTTTTTCAGACGATGTACAACGTGGTCGATTCGGTTTACGCCGGCGAGATTTCTACGCTTGCGCTGGCGGCTCTCGGCTTGAGCTTTCCCGTGTACTTGCTGATTATTGCAACCAGTGGCGGTTTGTCACGCGGGTCATCGGCTTTGATTTCCAACGCAATCGGCGCTGGAGATCAACAACAGCAGCAGGCTTATGTGGCCCAGGCGATGTCGGTGGCGATCGTGATTTCGGCTTGTTTGACCGTGGTCGGGATTTGTTTTGCCGAACCGTTGTTTCGACTGCTGGGGGCCGATGGTGAGTACCTGCAGATCGCTCTGCAATACATCATTCCGATCTTTAGTGGCTCGGTGTTTTTCGTGTTGATCAATTTGTGCAATGCGATTCTGGTGGCCAGTGGCGATAGCAAAACTTTTGGCTTCGTGTTGGTGGCTGGTTTCTTCGCAAACTTAGTTTTGGATCCTTGGTTTTTGTATGGTGGCTTTGGAGTGCCTGCGATGGGTATTGCCGGGATCGCTTGGGCAACGGTGGTGATCCAAGGCGTCGGAAGTTTGGTGCTGCTGACGACGGTAATCAGGCGGAAACTGTTGGTGCTGAACACGTGGACTGATTTGTTACCAAATTTGAAGGTCTACCGTGAAATTGCTCAGCAAGCCGTGCCAGCAAGTTTCAATATCATGCAGGTGGCGATCAGCTTTTTTGTGATCACCTATTTCTTGAAAACGTATGGCGAAGCGAATGTGGCGGCGTTCGGAGTGACGACGCGGATCGAGCAGATTGGATTGTTGCCAACGATGGGATTGTCAGCGGCGATCATGGCGTTGGTGGGGCAAAACAACGGAGCTCAATTGTTCGGTCGTATTCGTTTGACGATGAAGTCAGCGATTATTGCTGGACAGATTTTGAATGGTACCACTTCAGTCATCATGTTCTTTTTTGCTCGACCGTTGATGCAAATCTTCACGTTCGACGAGGAAGTCATTCAGTTGGGGGTGAATTGCCTTTATGTTATTGCACCGATTCAATGGTCGTACGTTTTGACGGCGGCGCATTTGAATATGTTGCAAGCGATGAAGCGCCCGATGTACGGGTTTTACGAAGCGATGCTGCGTAAGGTAATTTTGCCGGCCCCATTGTTTTGGTTGTTTGTTTCGTCTTGGGCGATGCCCGTGGAGTGGGTTTGGTATAGCGTGGCGGTCACCAATGTGCTGATGACGATCGTGACCGTGGTGATCGGGCAACGGGTGCTAATTTCATTGCCCAGCACGACGGACCCGCCCAAAGGTGTGGTTGGCTACAAAAATTAGATGGAAAATCCTAGGTAGAAAATGTCGTCTGCCGGGCGTTACTGCTAACCTCAAATTGGTGGAAATTTTCAGGCTAGCGGTAGATTTTGTTCATTTTGATTAAAATTCCAGTCTTTTTGGTTGAACAAAGTCACTTTAGGGCGTTTTGCTGGTAGACTTGGGCACCAACCACTGAATTCATACGTGGTAGCGATTAATGATGTATTAACCCATGTGTCGGTGTCACTAGATTACTGGAACATACCTAAGGAGTAGAAATGAGAACTTTTCAGAAGAGATTTTTAAGTTTGGCATTGGTCGGATCGGCCATCGCCGCGTTTACTTCCACACCGCTCTTAGGTCAGGACATCACTACTGGACTAGTGGGCCATTGGACTTTTGACGACCAGAGCTTGGATGAATCGTCTGGCTTCCGAGATGACGGTGTCCATGATGGAATCGCAGTTGGTACGATCGCCTACACCGACGATACTCCAGCCGGTGGATTCGCTCTGGACATGACCGCTTCCGGTGGTACCGAACTGGAACCAATTGAAAGCTACGTGCAAGTCATGAATTCGAACATCATCGTCGGTGGCAGTCCTGGTGCTGGTGGTGAAATTGAGATTGTTAATGAAACCTACGAGCCCACTTTCGATCCACCGGAACTGGGAAATGGATTTTCGATTGCGTTTTGGGGAAGGGGCACGCCGACCCGATGGCAAGCTTTTGTTAGTAAGAACGGTGAAAGCAGATTTGGCTATCAGGTTCGTCGTAGAGCATCAACTTTTCAAACAACTTTTACTCTACGAAGTACAGATGGAGCCGATGATCCCGATGTAGGTGTCGACACGTTTAATAA
>CAZKTR010000075.1:0-11718 GCA_964555525.1 uncultured Pirellulaceae bacterium | reverse complement strand
CAGTTGACCGGGTTGTGAGCGTGCATCAACAGGTAGGGCGAGGATTCTTTGGCCAGCGCGTTGGTGTGCTGTGGCTTGGCGTTGTCTTGGTGTTGATGCGTTTGTTCGGTTTGTTGTTTTGCTGTTGCTGGTTCTTGAGCCTTCGTGCAGCCAATGCAGCAACAGAAAAACAGAAGTAGGATTACGAGATAAATTTTGGAAACGGCATGAAAATAGTGGGATCCAAACAAGTTCAACGCATTCATTCGTGCTCCAGGTATTAGGTATGCCTCGGATTATACTCCTTTTGTTGGCCTCACAGGAGGGCGTTTTGCGGGTGAGTGCCAGTCTGGGTTGTGAACAATTGGCTTTTGGCACGAAAAGGTTTTAGAATATTCGGTAGCAATTGTTTCAATCGTATTCTGTTGTGATATGAGTGCTCATGAGTAACGCTTTTCATTCTGAATTGGCCAACGAAAAGGCTGAACCATCGGCGAGCAAGAAACCTGTCAAGCTATCGGAATCGGACCGACGGTACTTGCGATATAAACGGATCGTCGATTGGGTGTTACTCAAATCCGATTTTGAACTTGAGCAGCTCAAGGAAGCGCTGGCGACGGATGAGAAGCCAGCGTTTGTGACCAAGGTGGTCAACGATTTGGAACAGAGCGGATTTATCGTTCGCGAACACGCTGATGCGACTGGGTATCGCTGGAACCCAGGTAAACCGTTTTCTAGTCGCAAATGGCTTGACGACAAAGTGTTCGGAACTCAAGTCAAAAATTCGCCTGAGCAAGATCGTCCGCGCGAACGGTTGCTGGCGATGGGAGTCGAGCAGTTGTCGACCGCAGAGTTGATTGCGATTTTGATTCGCAGTGGGCGACCGGGCGAGTCGGCGGTAATGGGCGGACAAAAGGTCGCTCGGCAGTTTCAAACTTGCTTAGAAGATTTACCCAATGCTGGCCGGGCTGAATTGAAGCTGGTTAGTTGTGCGGTCGAAAAAACCGCGTACTGCCAGATCATGGCAGGGATCGAGTTGGGACGCCGAGTCGCGGCGTTGTCAGACAAACCTGTTACTCGTCGGATCACTTCGTCCAGCGACGCGATTGAATTTTGTTTGCAGCATTTCAAACGCCTCGCCAGCTTTGCCAAACAAGAAGAGTTCCACATCGTTTGTTTGGATACCAAAAATCAAGTGGTTGATACTCATCAGATTACCGTGGGTACGTTGGACGCGAGTTTGGTGCATCCACGGGAAGTGTTTCGAGCGGCAATCCGAGACGCGGCGTCATCGGTGTTATTGGTTCACAATCATCCTTCAGGAGATCCGACCCCCAGTCGCGAGGATATTCAAGTCACCGATCGGTTGACGGAGGTCGGTAAGTTGGTCGGCATTGATGTGTTGGACCATATCGTGTTGGGGCGGGGCAGGGCGGTTAGCATTCGCGAGCATGTTTAGTTGGGGAACATTGGGTTTAATGAGAGCAAGGGTGCCATGTTTACGCGATTAGAAATGGATTAATTCTAGAAAGCCGCTCAAAAAAACATGCTCACGGGACTTTTCCAAAACCACATCGGACGCGTAAGCATGTCAACACTCAGTGGATACTCTTCCTTCAAAGCCGTGAAGCATGGCACCCACTCGTCTGATCAAGAAATTGGCTGAGGTTCAGTTCAAACTACTGTTTGATCTTCAGGCCCGGTTTGAGCTGTCTCAGTTGATTGATTTCGTTCGCTTGTGTTGGGCCGATCTGGCTCAGCGAGAGATCGATTTCCGAGAGGCCCGGTAGTTTGCCTAATTCGAGCAACGCACCGGGTCCAAATTGGCAACGGACGAGTATCAATTGACGTAGGGCTGGGCAGTTGGCTAACGGTTGCAGATCGTTTTTATTCAGCACATGTCCGCTTAGATCCAGTACTTCTAGGTTGATGCATTCGCCAATTTTTTGGTAGTCACCATTGACTAGCTTCGCACCGGAAAAACTCAAAAACGTTCGCATCTTGGGTTTGGATAAATACTTTGAGACCATATTGGAGTCGATCTTCAAGAAATTTAAAAACATTTGATCGACTTGTGCAAACGAGAGTTTTAGTTTGTTTTCAAATGATTCTGGTGGGGCTTGTTTGTAGTAGATAACTTGTAATAGGTCGATGAAATCGGGTTGATGCTGACCATGGTTTTCGTTCATCAGTGTATCCACAATCGCGGCAGATTGAGAATACAGTTTTGCATTCCCTTGTGCTTGCCAATTGTCTTTGGTCATCGAATTAAGATTAGCTACAGGTTTGGCATCACTTGTTAGTAACGCATGTAGGCGAGCGTATTGAGTTCGTTGAGCCTCGAACCCGCCGAGCGTTACGTAGTTGTCAAACTTGGCCATCGACTCGGCGTACGTGGCGACGCCTTCGTCTATCCAAACGTGGTTCTTGTCGAAAACATTGTCTGGTCGGCGACCTTTGGATTGGCGAAACAGTTGATGGGTTAATTCGTGACGCCAAGTTTGTTGTGTGACGATGTCGCCGTCGTAGAAAAACGAGGTGCGTAGTTTGTTGCTGTAATACCCCGAAGAAATTCCAACACCGCGCACATGTTCTTCCAGCAAGTTGGCGTATTGTTGTTTGTTTTGGAAAAAGACGACATCGAATTTCCGTCCAGGAATCCGCATCCTTTTTTGACCGGCAAAGCTACCGGTCAGCGTGGTTTTGCTCCCCCAGTAGTCAAAGAAGACTTGCCGCCACACGGTATGCCATAGTTCGAGTTCCTCCGCCAACACACGTGTCCGCGCTTCACTGGCAGTGGATACAATTTTGAAGTGCGCCGTTTCGGCCAAATGGTATTGTCCTTTGCCCAGTGACAAAAACCGGTGGTCTTTGTTCGATGGTCGAAATTTGAAGGAGGTGGAGGCAACGTGCCAGGAACCGTCTTTTTTGAGTTCGTGTCCCAAGATGCGACGAACTTCGGCGTGGTCGCGATCTTGGTGGATGACTTCGTATAGCAGTTGGTAGGCGATGGCGGTGGCGTCCGCTGCGAGTGCTTCTTTGGCAAGTTCGAAAATACGCCCTGCGTGGGCGACTCGAGCAGCGTTGATCTTTTCACGCCATTCTTTTAACTTGCCATCTTGTTGTTCAGGATCCGGCATTGCTTCGGACTGAGGTACAAATAAGTACTGACGATTGAGATCGCGGTTTTGTTTTAAGGCGTGGGTCTCCGCCCGCTTACTAACCAAGCCGTTACGGTTGCACCAATCGGAAATCTTTACCAAATCCTGTCCAAATTGAAATTCCAACCCTTGCCGTTTGACTCGCCAATCAATTGTTTGTGCAGTTGTCGATTTTTGCTGGACAGTTAGACCGACGAATAATAAGCCAATCGCAATAAAAATACGAAATAGCGAAAACGTAAAATTTCGATGCGTGAAAAAGGAACACATTTTTGGTAATCTAAGTGAGTGGAATGAAAGCCAACACGTTGCGCAAATTAGTGAGTTTTCAAAGTAACCGTCGAATATAGGGGAAGCACGTTGTTTTTTTGGAATCGCAGTGACGCCTCCCAGTTTGAAAACTATAGTTGGGAAGAGTTTGATTCACCGCCTATGTCTTGGTACATGCAGCGGTTTTTTTTGTTTGCCTTAATTGTAGTCGGTGGCATTGGTGTTGGTGCGGTAATGTACGGTCAAGCGATGGCGGAAAAATCGCTGACAGCGTTATTGCAACCCGTTGGGTTGATATGGATCGGCCTAGCACTGATGGCTTACTTCGGAGCATTGCGAAAGCGATACATCGCAGCAGGATTGTGTTTTTTCTGTTGGTTGGTGATCACGGTAGCAGGTAATCAGTTGGTGTGCAATTCGTTAGCCCAATCGGTGGAGTCACGTTATTATCACATGAACCCCTATGAAGGGGATGATTATCAGTTCGGGCTGGTACTAGGCGGAGGTGCGTCTGTGGGGCCCAATGAGCAAAGTCAATTGAATTTCAGTGGCAACCGTTTGGCTGTGGCTTGGCGCATGTACCGCAGTGGAAAAATTAAAAAAATCATTTGCTCTGGTACGAATTCGTTTGACGGCGATGAGATTAAAAATCCTGCCGAAACTACTAGTGAGATCTTGCAAGGAATGGGCGTTGCTGAAAGTGATTTGTTGATGCTTTCAGGTGACAACACGTTCCAAGAGATAGTGAATCTTAAACGTTGGATGATAGAACAAAACGATGCGGGTATTGAAGTTGGACGCGTCGCTTTAATTTCATCGGCTTGGCATTTGCCGCGAGTAAAGCGACTAGCGCGTGAACAGGAAATAGATGATGTCGATCTGGTGCCAGCTGGCTTTTTATCTGCGCCAACCATGGCCTCACCGCACGTGGTTGTTCCCGGTGCTTATCAAATTTTAGTCACGTCGAATATTATGAAAGAGCTCTTGGCCGGCATGGTGGATCGTTAATGAAGTTGGGCGTTTGGCAATCCGATCCGACGCGTAAATTTTTGAAGTTGCGTTGTTTTAATCTAAATAAGAAATGCAAAGTGTTCAATACAAGCTCGACGCGCAAGCGAGTGCATCACAAGACTCGTAAAAATGCACTCGCTTGCGCGTCGAGCTTGTACTAGTACAGCTTCAAAACGCACAAGCAAGGAAGCAGTGAAATGCCCGCTTACGAAAGTAGGTTTTCCAGTATTGCTATCAACTGAGCCGTTTTAAACGGCTTGAGTAGAAACCGATCAAAACCCGCCGAGTCGACTTGCTGGCGAATACGACTACTGTCGCTACCAGTAACGGCAATGACTTTGGGAGGGTCGGGAAATTTCGCACGAATCTGTTTAATCACTTCAAAGCCATCGTGGCCCGGCATTCGCAAGTCCAGAAACACAACGTCCGGTTGCCAGTTCTGAATGATGTTCAGCGTCTCATCCAGCGAACCGCAGGACTGAGCATCAATACCGCAAATAATCAACTGTTGCGAGAATACGTGGCGGATCAGTTGGGAATCGTCGACGATCAAAGCCTTTTTGTTCATCGATTATTCCTCGGCCTCGCCATCACCCATGCCGAGTTGTTTCATTTTTCGGTACAAGTTTGACCGATGTAATCCCATGCGTTCGGCGGCGTCGGACATGTTGCCGCTGGCACGTTTGATGTGCCGTTGAATGTAATCGATCTGAAAAGCTTTGGTCGCGTCCGTCAGCGGCAAGTCGAGTGGGATCGCTGAATCTTCGGACTGTGGTGAGCTCACGAACGACAAATCGGCGGCATCGATTTTTGTGCCTTCGGTCAAATACGCCAAACGTTCCATCATGTTTCGGAGCTCTCGAATATTACCCGGCCAGCTATGACGTAGCAATTGTTTTTTGGCGGCAGCGGTGACGTCAGGCATCTTGCGACGCGCCTTTGCACAGAATTGGCCTAAGAAATGTTCGGCCAGTAAGATCACGTCTTCGCCTCGGTCCCGCAGTGCAGGCAGTTGGATCTCCACGACATTCAGGCGAAAGTACAAGTCTTGCCGAAATTTTTTCTCGCCGATCAATTCAGCTAGGTTTTGATTCGTCGCAGCCACGACTCTCGCATTGGTTGGGATTGGCTTGGATCCGCCGACACGAACGACTTTCTTTTCTTCGAGCACGCGGAGTAGTTTCGATTGCCCGTCGAGGCTCATGTCGCCGATTTCGTCCAAGAACAAAGTACCATCGCTGGCGAATTCAAACTTTCCTTCGCGGGCTTGATGGGCATCGGTAAAAGCGCCTTTTTCGTGACCAAAGAGTTCGCTTTCAAGCAACGTTTGGGAGATTGCTGCGCAGTTGACCGCCACCATCACTTCATCCCGTCGGTTGCTCAAATAATGAATCATTTGGGCGACAACTTCTTTACCAGTACCATTTTCGCCGGTGATCAGCACCACGAGTTCGGTCCCAGCCACTCGAGCGATGGTTTTCTTGAGGTCATCGATTGCTTCACACTGCCCGATCAATTCGACTTGTCCTGCCGCTTCGGCCGTGACGGCTTGCAGTGAAGACGTCAAATGTTCCACATGCTGCGTGTTGTCGATAGACACCGCCGCGTGGCCGGCAAGTTCTAACAACGCCGCTTCGTCGGTTTGAGTGAAGTTGCCTTCGAGTCGGTTGATCAGTTCAAAGGCGCCGATGGTTTTACCTTCTCGGTCAAACATCGGAACGCACAGTAGGTTTCGAGTTTCGAAGCCGAGTTGTTTGTCGATGCTGCGATTGATTTGTTGTTGTTCGGATTGGACATCGTCGTCTACGCGGGCGGGTTTGCCGGAGTTAAAAACTTGGCCGACGACGCCAGCGTTTTTTGGGATTTGAATTTGGCCGCCTTCGACTCCTGTAGCCGGTTTGCCGACTAGCTGTTCACCAGACCCATCGGGTAGAAAGATCGTCGCGCGTTCGGCACCTAAAAGTCGAGTGGAAGTCTCGGCGATTTGTTCTAGCAGTTCATCGGTTTGTCGCGATTGGTTCCATTGGACGGTCATGTCCAACATGGCTTCGAAGCGAGTAGCGCGGTTTTGATGTTGGTGGCGGTTCCTGAATACTTGGTAAGCCAAGCCAACGGCCGCAGCGCAAGCGTCAAATGTTTCCAGCGCCACATTATCTGTATTGGCGGCGATTAGCTGGCTACTCCAAAAGGCGTCTTGTTGGTTACCAGTTAGCAGCGGAGTGCCAGTCCAACCGTCGGCAGCACCGCACCGAGCCGAGTCCAGCGTCTCAGCAAGTAGCTCTTCTGGCAGGCCATCACCAGCGCCCCAGTGAGCCAGTAGCCGCCACTGGCCTTTGGTTCCTTGGACCAGCGTGGCACCGGTGGCCCCAACGGAATTACATAGCAGTTCTAGTGCGGTCGTTAAGAATTCAGATTCGAGCTGAATTTCTAGGGAGCGCTCGACCAACTGGGCCAGTAGTTTTGAGCCGGCAGAAGCCAAGCTAACTCGATCGGAATGGTCGTTTGAAGGCATAATTTGGTCAGTAAGAATTGTCAGAATGCGATTCGGTCGTCACAATGATTGCCGTTAAAGCAATTCAATTCAATAAGGATATCCTTTCATGGGTTTATTCGAGGGCAAAAAAGGTTTGATTTTGGGTGTGGCGAATGATCGTTCGATCGCGTGGGCGATTGCGGAAACGATTATGGCCGAAGGCGGAACGTGTGGTTTTACTCATTTGCCTGACCGCGAGGACGATGCCAGAAAAAAGAATCGAATGCGGGTGGAAAAGTGCTTTGAAAAATCCAAAACCGGGGCCAAACCAGCGTTTCTGGAGCCTTTGGATGTCTGCAACGATGACCAAATTGCCAGTGTCGTCGCCAAAGCCAAAGCCGAATTCGGCCAGCTCGATTTCGTGTTACACTCGATCGCCTACGCCGACCGAGCTGATTTGAACGATACGCTTGACTGTAGCCGCGACGGTTTCAAGATGGCGATGGAGATCAGCTGTTACAGTTTGATTGCGGTGACCAAAGCGGTTCAACCGATTTTGTCGGACAACGCAGCGATTGCTTGCATGACCTACTTTGGCGGTGAAAAAATCGTTGCGGGTTACAACATGATGGGCATCTGCAAAGCCGCGCTTGAGACAGCGACTCGTTACTTGGCTTATGAACTTGGCCCATCGGGCGTACGCGTGAATGCGTTGAGTGCGGGGCCTTTGAAGACGCTTGCCAGCCAAGCCGTGGGAGCTCATGGGATGTTGAAGATGTACGAGCACGTTTCTCCGCTGGCTCGTAACATCACCCATGAAGAAGTCGGCCGAACCGGTGCTTTCTTACTGTCGGATATGTCTAACGGGATCACGGGTGAAGTATTGCACGTCGATGGCGGCTACAACGCAATGGGCTCGCCCGGACGGATGGTCGATTTGATTCCCGATGCCTAAGAAAAGATCAACAGGAATTTCGTTTAGACACCTCAGTCCGATTGGGCTGAGGTGTTTTTTGTTAGGTGGAATAACAGTTTGACAAACCACCCATAAACGCGGATGAAAAACGGTAATGCGACATAGGAGGTGTCGAGCTTTAGAGCCCAAGTTTTTAATCCGCGTTCATCTGCGGTTACATTGTTAAATTCGGGGAAAACCATTTAGTATGACAATCGACAGATGTTTGATTCTTGATCCGTCAATTTGCGTGAACTCACAGCAAGTAACTAAGCTCTTGCCGCTGAATTCTAGTCTCTCTTGTCTATTTGAACGTCAAATCACCATTGCATGTTATATTGAGAATGTTCTGGCATTGGCAGCACTCAGGACACATCGACTTATCTGATGCTACTTTAATCTTTTCGTCTAAACTCAGACTGAGCGTTTCGTTTAAGGAAAAAAATGAAATTACCGATCTCGCTGTTCTATCGTTGTCGCCGATTGTTGCTAACTGCAATTACGGTCTGTTTATTCTCGGGCATTGGTCATGCTCAAACCGATACGATCATTCGCGCTGGCCGCTGGACCAATACAGCCACCAATGGAAATACGGGCCCATTGGGGACTCCGGTAACTCTGACTTGGTCGATTTCTCGTGACGGGCAAGACTTTACATTTATTGGAGTAACCCCCAGCGACCTCGTTAGCTTTCTTGACACACGATGGTCCACAGGTGGCCCTGCGACCTCTTTTGAAACTCGACGATGGTTCGATCCGCTCAAGCAAGGTTTCGAGCGTTGGGGAGAAGTTTCTGGGTTGACCTATGTTTACGAGCCCAACGACAGCGGCAGTTTTGGGGCCAATGGAGCTCTTGGGGTTCGAGGGGATATTCGCGTCGGCGGTATCGACATCGATGGATCTGGCGGAATAATTGCCCGGAATTTTTTTCCTAACAGTGGCGAGATGGTTTTTGATACGACGGAAATGTTTGCGCTGGATCCAGACGACTCGATTTTGAATCGCAGGTTCCGCAACATTGTCAGTCATGAACACGGGCATGGTCTTGGTTTGGAACATATCATTGACGATGTGCCAGGAGCGACCTTTTTACTAAACCCTGCTTTATCGATTGCTTTCGACGGGCCACAGTTTCATGATATTTTGGCGGTTCAGCGCGGGTATGGTGACCCGCTAGAAAAAAATGGTGGCAACGATACGCTTGCCAACGCAACACCACTGGGCGCAATCGCTAGTGGGGCGTCAGCGGGAGTAGGTTTCGATACGCCCGACCTAGGAGGGGATCCTGCTGGGATCTCGATTGAACAAACCGACTTCATCAGTATCGATGATAATAGCGACACCGATTTTTTCCAGTTTTCAGTGGACGGTCCATCAACTGCTATGATCGTGTTAAATCCACGCGGTCCCAGTTATGGGGCTGTCATTCAGGATAATCCACAGCTTGCAACATCAGAATTTAATGCATCCGAACAGAGTGACTTGGTGCTGGCGGTTTTTGACTCAAGTGGAACTCTGCTTGCTGAATTCGACAACAGTGGAGCCGGGGGAGACGAGGTCGGTAGCAATATATCGCTCTCCGAAGCAGGTGATTACTTTGTCCGTGTAACTGGAAAAGCTAACGCGATTCAGATGTACAGTCTCGAAGTGTCTGTCACTTCTGGTGTCACTCAGACGGAGGTCGTTTACTCGATTAACCCTGATACAAGTTTTGGCGACAACGGCTTTGCCTCTGGTACAGGACCTACTTTTACTGACAATACCGACGGTACTTTCTCGCTGGCTAACGCGACCAACAGTGGTAATAATAATTCTGTATTTATTGACAGTTCCGACGGTGGTTCGGTCAGCAGCTTGCTGGGACGCGCACTGACAATAAACGATGTTGTTACGGTGTCTGGAACTGTTACTTCGGCCGATGTCGACTATCGTGCAAACGGCGTTGAATTTGGTTTACAAAGCGCCGCTGGATTTCGTGCAGTGCCTAACTTGTTGTTGCAAATTGACGCCGATGGTGCACGTGGTGGCTTAGCAGGTTCTTTTGGCACGCCCAACCCTGGTACAGTAGCCGATCGCAGTCAGACTCCGGGAGTCGTCGAGGCAAGTATGAACGACGGCTACTCGTTTACAGCAACGTACACTCCATCTGACATCATCTATACCGTTTCGAATATTGTCACGGTTAATGAAACCGGTGCAGAACCTGCTGGGGCTACCTCGTTCTCATTTTCCCTTTCTGATGCAGTCGCAGCCGACCCGTCGCTGAGCAGTGCTCTCGATGATTACGTTGCCAGTTACTCGAGTCTTGTAGGGGATTCATTCGCGTATTTTTCCCACCAAAATTCCAGCGGTGGGACCGCAACTACATTCGGAAATTTCGAGATCGCTGTAACAACGACAGGAGCCATACTGTTGGGAGATGTCAACACGGATGAGGTTGTCAACTTTTTAGATATCTCACCATTCATTGCTATCCTGTCCGCAGGGGATTTCCAAGAAGAAGCTGATGTTAACCAGGACGGTATCGTTAACTTTCTGGATATTGCACCGTTCATTGGAATCTTAAGCGGTTCGCCGTGACCGCCATAAAAAAAGCGGACAACATTGCCGTTGCCCGCTCTTGGACTTCCAATCATTAGCTACTCAAAATGCCGATAAACGGAGCGATGTCCAAGAAATTCACTGTGCCGTCTTGGTTAATATCAGCTTCGGCTAAAAATCCGGTACCACCAGAAAGAATCGAAATAAATGGGCTGATGTCTAGAAAGTTTACGAAGCCATCGAGGTTTGCATCGCCTAGAAGAATTTCATCATCATCTACTGCAGTCGCATTGATTCTGTACGATAAACCGAAGTCATTATTGAAAGAAAAAGCACCGCTAATAGATCCGTTATTAGCTTCGTCACGATAGTTGCGGGTGCTGGTAACTCCCACTGAAGGTTCAGGTGATCCGTTATTGCGATAGCCGATCGAGAGCAGACCAAGTTCAGTTCCTCCTGTTGAGTCAGAAAGTCTGAAGAAAATCCCAGTGCCGATACCATCACCAATGTTGATTGGATTGGTGAAAGTAACCGTGTCCTCGAACCGTGTCGTGCCAAACACGTTAAAATTCCCAGTGAATCCAAGAGTAACTGCCTCACTGCCCAATACGTCCGCGGTCGAAAAACCTGCAGCGGTGTAAACTGGATTGCCGCTCGCGTCGATTACCGAAAAATTGCCTAAATCGACTAAGCTCACTTCTACTTCGATGTCATTGAATGTCGTTTGCTCACCGGCTGTTTCGGGAAATAGGATCGCAGTGAAGTCGATCGAGTTAACGAGCCAACTACCGTCGGGATTGGGTGTCGGAATGGTATCGAAGTCATCCCCGACGACCGTTCGAGACTGTGAGAATCCAGTTCCGCCACCAAAGGATATGACGTTAGCGCCCTCTTCTAGATTGCTAAAGATGACTGTCTGAGCCTGCAGTTCACTTGTAATCAAAGCAATTGATAGAGCAAAAATTGAAAGAAGTTTTGATTTCATGTTGTTGTTCGATTTCTTAATTATAGGGTAGATAGGATATCGTCAACATGAATGATACGTGGCAAAAGTTACATCACAAGCGATAACTGAGTAAACCAGACCAATACATAGGCTATTTGCAGGAAATGAAATACAGCTTGCGTCAAGTTCTAGTTGCGAAAGGCGGTCCCTAAAACATTCGCGTGCAGTAGCGGTTTTGAAAAATAGAAATAAAAAGTGGCTGCGACGGACAATGACAGTGCGCGGTTTCGTGGTCAAGAAAATATGATCTCGATTGCTTTCGAGGACTGCATCATTTTGGTTTTCGGGCTACCAAAATTCGATTCATTGGGGTGATCAACTT
>CAZKTR010000074.1:0-11778 GCA_964555525.1 uncultured Pirellulaceae bacterium | reverse complement strand
TCGGCTTCGAAGAAAAACCCAACCAGCCAAAAACAATCCCCGGCAAAAACGACGCCTGCTTGGCCAGTATGGGCATTTACATTTTCTCGACACGATTTTTGTTCGAGCAACTTTTACAAGACGCCAATACACCTGGCAGCAGTCACGATTTTGGCAAAGACATCATTCCCTCGGTGATCGATTCGTCGCGAGTCTACGCGTTTCCATTCCGCGACGAAAACGGAAAGCAAGACGCATACTGGCGAGACGTAGGAACGCTGGATGCTTACTACGAAGCCAACATGGACTTGGTTGGCGTTGACCCACTGCTAAATCTGTACGACCAAAAGTGGCCCATTCGAACTCACCAAGGCGGATTCCCTCCACCGAAATTCGTTTTTGGTAGCGATCAAAAAAGTGATCGAGTCGGATCGGCACTCGACAGCATCGTTTGCCCCGGTTCGATTATTTCTGGTGGATCGGTGACTCGTTGCGTGATCGGACCGGAAGTTCGTGTCAACAGTTACGCCAAAGTCTCCGATTCAATTTTGTTTGACCGAGTTCAAGTCGGAAAACACGCGGTCATCAAAAACGCAATCATCGACAAAGGGGTCGTCATCCCAGACTATGCTCAAATCGGTTTAGACCCTGAACTCGATCACAAACGGGGCTTTACCGTTACCGAATCTGGTTTAACCGTGATCGGAAAATTCACCTCTATCCCAACCACAAAGCCACCTGGACCTCACTTTACAAGTAAACAAAACGCGAACAGTGAGCAAGTTTCCAGCGACAAAAAGTCTAGGTAAACCCAACAGAGTCAACGACTCCGTGACTCAGGCGGTGTAAGCCAGAGGTATGAAAAAGCTGATTCACTCCCTTCAACAATCGGACTTCGTGTATAATTAAGCCGTTGCCCTGCCTCTTTTGTACTAACTTATTGCAAGGGACTCAAAAATGAAATCGTTGAATCAACGGCCCGCGTTCACTCTGGTCGAACTACTGGTAGTCATAGCGATCATTGGAATTCTGATCGCAATGCTCTTACCGGCGGTCCAATCAGTCCGCGAAGCCGCCCGCCAAGCCGAATGCAAAAACAACTTGAAACAACTGGCCTTGGCAGCTTTGAATTTCGAGTCAGCTCAGATGGAGTTTCCACCGGGAGTTGTTGACAACGACGACGATCTTCAAGAAGCCTTGCACACTGGCTGGGCTTTCTTACTACCGTACGTGGAACAAAACAACGTTGCTGACCTGTACGACATGACTACCAGCTGGAAATCCACTTCCAACCTAGCATTGGCTCAGCTAACGATCCCGACGTTAAACTGTCCATCGAACCCAACTCCGTTCGAACAAACCGGTGCTATCGAAGGTACCAAAAGCGACTACGCGTTGAGCAAAGGACCGACCGCAGCTTTGTTTGCTCACACGCCTGAAGGCATGTTCGGAATCAACCAACGAGTCAAAATAGGAGCCGTCACCGACGGAACCTCAAACACCTTTTTAATCGGAGACGCTGTCAGCAACGACAGAACGCCTGCTCACTCGACCTGAGGTGGCTGAGTTGACGTACGTCTGGGCCAGGTCTGGTCCGCAGCAGATTTTGATGGCTTTGATTTTACAAACTTTGATGGTGGTCGAGGAAGTTGCTTAGCGGTCACGGCCCAATATGTTGGTGACGACGGCATTTGGTTTACCGACGACGATATCAACGAAGCGGACTTGAATGGAGTCCCTGCGATCATCTCCTTCGACTCAAACTCCGCCGACGGCCAACGTGGAGGCGACGATCGAGTTCGCGCGTTTTTGTCCGAGCACCCTGGCGGGGCAAATTTCGCCTATGCCGATGGCTCGGTCCATTTCTATAGCCACAATACTGATCGCCATAACTACATCAGTCGAAGTCAAATTAACAGCGGCCGCATCCAAACGGAATAAGCAACTGCCCATCCGATTTACCGACGGGCGAGTTCTTGCCTAGCCCCGAACTCCTTTCCTCGAAAGTTATATCGTTCGAAAACTCCGATGGATTTCGCAGCAGACGACTGCCACGTCCTGAATCAGCTGCTCGGGCCCAACTTTACAAGGAGACGCGTATGATTCTTCGGCTGCAGATGCAACAGCTGGAACAGCTAGGGACAACCGCGCAGCTACTTTTGAACTCACAACGGCTTTCAATTTCAACGGCTAAAGCGGCCCTCCCAAAACCGACCACTGCACTTATCTTCTCGATTAGCTTGCACGACGATTTTTTGGGGATCAATTGAACCGCTACTGGCTTCCGCGCCAACGACTGTTGATTTCTTCGGAATTTACGAAATCAACAACCATTTGCCGACAGGACCAAAAGGCATGGAAACAGACTGTGCTAGAATAGGCAAGACGGCCTTCGGTATGGTGGTTGTCCCCAAATGCTTCCGTCCCCAAATGCTTCCGTCCCCAAGGAAATAAGGGACAGAACAGCATGACGAAATTGGAAACGCAACGCAGAATTGTTGCGACAAACCGGCTTTGAAACCAGTTCTTGGCTTCAAGTGCGGGCATCACTCGGAGCAAGCTTTCCCTTCCTAAAAGACGAAAATCACAAACGGCCAGCCATTGCCGAAGCGGTCAGGCCATTGCTTTCCTGCCCTAAAAGGCTGCAAAAACAGCAATTAGTTGCAAAACGACCTCAAGCTTGATAACTTAGGCAGTATATGCTATTCTAAACGGGCGTTTTGTTTGTCCTAAATTTGAGGTGGTGTTGTGATAAAGTTGAATTTTGATGCTGTTTTTGGCTTCGGAATGTCCTTTCTGCTTTCCGGTGCTCTGTTAGTTTCCGCTATTCAGGCTCAAGAAGCTGAACCGGGTAGCATTGAAGACCAGCCCACAACTCAGCCACAACAAAAAGAAACATTGCCAGCGAAGGTTTCCTTGAGTGAAGAGAAAACCTTCCAAGGGATCATCGTTGATGCTCAAGGAGAGCCAGTCAGCGGTACATTGAACATGCTACTCGAAGGTCGCAGCGTCCATACGACTGAGACCGATAGTTCCGGCGTGTTCATGATTGCAAACGTTGAGCCAGGCATCTACCAATTAGCTTCTGTCTCGCAAGACCTTGTTGGAAACCAGTTAGTCGATATATCGTATCAAACAGGTCAAGGGTACTTGCCTCAAGCTGAAGTAGTAGTTCACCCCATTAGCGACGGAGCCACTGTGGAGGGCTTTTGTAACGAGTGTGCTACTGGCTTTCCTCAGGAAGAAATAGTCTATGCCCGCAGCAGCTGCGGTTGCGGTGGCGGTGGCGGCGGATTCGTCAGCGGTGGTGGCTCTGGGCAACTATTTAGTGGTACCGGTGGTTCTGGACGATTGCTTGGTGGTGCCGGTGGTTCTGGACGATTGCTTTCTCGCCCAGGACGTCTATTGCTTTTCGGTGGTATTGCAACCGCAATTGCGGTTGGCGCGTCCGATAACGATGACGACGACACAACGCCAGCCACGCCTGGCTCGTAATGAGCGAGTGGATGATTGACTGTTTCGGTGTGCACGCGCTGGCTGATCTGGTGGATCCGCTAGCGCCCACGCTAATTTGATTGCCGTCAGGCTTGGAGTAAAAAGAAGGCCAATTTTTGGTTGGCGTAGTCAACTCCGTTTTGGCAACGCCACTCGTTAATGCTGGATCGGCTAGATTGTGTCAGTGGTTATGCATTGAGAAACAATCTGGCAGCACCTTACGAATGTTCCTTATTGCATGCAACATGATCGAGATTCCTCCCATCTCCCGACTCCAACCACCACTCCGATCAGTGTTCGAAGCCAGCATTTTCGACACATCCCCACCTCATCTCCCCGTTTTTCGCTTCTGCGCGATATTTCCGACTTTTAAAAAAGTTGCCTCAGAGCATCCTCGTTTAGTGAGCCCTGACTGCCTAAACGCTTTTCTAAACTGTCGCATTGGATTGACATCACCACCATGGCTATAAAAACAAGCAATTCTGGCGGCGGCAAAACTCTCAGTCACCTGGAACCTAAAGAGGGTGAAGTCTATTTCGACTTGTTTGGCATGCTCCGGCGCAAGTTTGGGCTGATCTTGCTATTTACGCTCCTGGGAATACTGTTGGCTGTCTTTTGCAATTTTAAGATAGCCCCAGTTTACGAATCAACGGCTTCCCTGTTTGTTGACGAACCAACAATCAATACTGTCTCAACAGATGATGACAGGCGGAGCCAACTCAGAGCAGACGCCGGCACTGAAAAATATATCGAAGTGTTGGGTAGTGATCGCATTATTGGCCCTGCAATCGAACGGTGCGGCATAGAGAACCTGAAGTCCTTAGACGATGCCGAGGACGACGATCTGTTGGAGTTTGTCAAAGACAACTTGACTGTTAAGTCATCGGACAAAAAGTCTGAATCAGGAGTGATTTCGCTAACGCTGCGAAGCACGCTGCAAGATGACGCCAGGGACCTGCTCAATGCTATTGTCGAAGAATTCAAACTGTTTATTGGTGATGACTCAGCCAAAAAAGGCGTGCAGAATGTGAATACGATCGCGCACTTAAGATCCGAGAACAAGCTTGAGTTGCAACAGGTTGAAATCGAGATCAATGAACTCACAATCCAACCCTTCATTCTGGCGGTAGATGGTAAAGTCATCAATCAATACCAAGACCAACTCGTTAAAATCCAAGACGAGTTGCATCTCAATGAGAGCGAGCGAGTCAGGCTTGAATCTTTAACACAGAAAATAAAAGACGCAAAACGCCTCGGACAGCCTATCGAGGGTTTAGTGTTGGGGTCTCTCGATCAAGTGGACGAGACACGATTTCAGCCTTACGCCGAAACACAGAGAGAATTCGTTCGGCTTAGTATGGAAGAGCAAGAGATGCTGGAGGTGTTGGGAGAGGGGCACGCGAAACGGAAACGAATTCGTAAGCAAATCGAGATTTTAGAACAGATGAAGCGAAACCAGCTTTTGACCCTATTCGGATCAAGCGTTGGTGACTCAGAAGGAAATGTAGATTTTTACAGTAAAGTCGTTTCACACATTGACAACAAAATCTCATTTTTGGATTTTCATCGTGAAAAACTAAACGACGCAATTGTGATGGCGAAGAAAAAGTCTGTCGGTATCCAAAAGAACTGTGAACGATTGGGATACCTACTCAGCCAGCGAGAAGCGCTTCAGCAAAGCAGCCTAAAAATGATGGACCACTCGATCGAACTGGGGGTCTTGTCAGACGCTAGACGACGGGAAGTCGAATTGATTAACTTTCCGACTGATGCGGAGCAAGTCTTTCCAAGCCTATTGATTTTCCTTCCTCTTGGCACGATTCTGGGGTTCTCATTGGGCTTTGCAATTAGTTTTCTAAAGGAATTCTTGGAACAGACCTTCCGTTCTCCCGAAGAGATCAGTCGCCATTTGGGGCTGCCAGTTCTGGCTGAAATTGCTCAATTCAAGTCACGTCGATTGAAGAAATCTGATTTTAAAACGGTCGATGCAAGCGTGATTTCCCTCCACCTTCCACAGTCTGTCCCGGCTGAGGTTTTTCGAGCCCTCCGCACCAAAATATTCTTTAATTCGTTAGAAGACAGCAGTAAGGTGGTACAGATTACGAGCCCGTTACCGGGCGCTGGGAAGTCGACCATCTCCGCGAATCTGGCAATATCTATAGCCAATGCTGGTCGGACCGTGGTTCTAGTAGACTGTGATTTACGCAAACCAACTCAAACTAAAATATTCGGGCTCGATGAAAACCACCCCGGCGTCACGTCAATTTTGGTCGGGGAAGCCGAGATTACGGATTGCATTCAATCAATCGGCGTCAAGAATTTCAGAGTCATTGGATGCGGTACTCGGTATTCAAATCCTGCTGAGTTACTCAACAATCATCGGTTTCCTGAATTCATTGAATTGTTACGTCGCAAATTTGATTTTGTGATTTTGGATACTCCTCCGATACTGCCGGTAGTCGATCCGCAAATTGTTTCTAATTATGTCGACTCCATCTTTTTAGGAGTTCGAATTCGCAAAGGTGTACAAAAGGCGTCCGCCAAAGCGTTGGCTGAACTTGAGAGAGTAAGTGATAAAATCCGAGGTGTCGTAGTCAATGGTATTTCCCGTCGAGATGCGAAAAGTTATCAATACGGGCATTCGGGATACCGTGGATATGGAGCCAAGGTTTATGGCTCCGGAACGGCCTATGGGGATGGCAAAGAAATCAACGCTCCAGCTGGAAGCCTGAATGGAGCCAGAGGTGTTAACGGCGAAAAGAACGGTTCTGCACGCCCTGGCCAACATTCAATCCCATCGCCTTAGCGAGTGTATCCAGCGACAGTGTGGTTGGATCGAAGGAGACCTTAATGTGTGGTCCTTGCTGTCGTCCGAGCTCACCCCCACCGTCACGAGATCACCATGCAATCTAAACTGTCGACAATCTTGCTGATCTGTGTTGTCGCGACGCCTTGGTTTGTGGGTGGCAACTTGCCACTGGTAAAAACTGTCTTGCTATCAGTCTTTAGTGTTATCAACTTCCTGTTATTGTTCAATCAAAACAGCCTGACCTCCGGCTCGAAAATCGAAACGACACTCAAGGGGATTCTGCTGGCGGGGGTGGCTTACACCGGTTTTCAATTAGTTCCTTGGTCAACAGCTACGTTGACCACTAGCCCTTCGGCCACTCGAGAATTTCTAGTGGATCTAATCTTGGCGGCCAATGTATTCTTTGCGGCCTGCGCATTGTTGAACACGCGGCAAATGTTTCATCGGTTTTGTCTATGGTTGACCTTTAATGGGGCGTTGTTGGCCCTGTTCGGCTTGCTGCAAATCGCCAGCAAATCGACTCATGAAGTGTTATGGACATATGAAACAACTTTTGGCCAGCCCACCTTTTCAGCCTTTGCCTGCCAAAACAATGCGGGCGGATATTTGTGTATGTGCTTGGCGGCGGCAAGCTTCTTGCTTGCAATCAGCTTCAGAAGATCAGGCGCAGACCAATCGTTTTCCTTGGGCGAGCGACTTCGTAGCTCTCCTAGGCGGTTGCTAATTTGGTTCTCGGAAATTGACACCCTTTCTTGGTACCTGATGTTCAGCGGTGCGTTAATAGCGGCTGGCATCTGCGGCACGCTCAGTCGGGGCGCAATGCTGGCGTTTGCGGCTTCGGTTGCGGTGGGGACCCTGCTTTTAGTCCGCCGCAGTTGGATTGGAGGTTTTGCTGTCGTATTGGCGTTGGGAATGGGAGGCTACCTCTTATACAACTTGGAACAAGGTGACGCGGCGATCGTTGAGCTGGGTACTTTGCAAGAATGGGAGGAGAATAGTGGCTACCGATTCGAACACTGGCAGGATACGTTGAAGTATGCTTGGGAACGCCCTGTTTTTGGAACAGGAGCCGGCACACATAAATTCATGTACCTGTCGATGCAAGAAGTCTCGCATCAAAGATGGTTTATCCATGCCGAAAACAGTTTTCTAGAACTCTGGGTCGACAGCGGATTCGTCGGGCTGGGATTGGCTTTGCTGTTTCTGTTGACGACGGTATTTCTTTGTTTCCGGCTCGTCCTTTCAAAAACAGCAACGAGTTTTGGTGCGGGGCTGGTCGGACTGATGTGCCTGAGCAGCCAATTAGTCTCGAATTTCTTTGACTTTGGCATCTATCAGCCCGCGAACTTCCTGCTGTTTACAGCAATTGTTGGCGGAGTTTGCGGTTGCTACCGATTTGTGCTGACGGAGGATCGATCACGGCGTGGAGAGCCACAGGGCCATTTTTTGACGACAAAGTGGTCGACTCGCACAGTGCTTGCGAGAGTTGTTATTGGATCGTTGAGTGCGGTAGCCATCTGGGCCACCTATGAGTCCTCGGCGATCGAGGTTCGGCGTATCGTGCAACGTTCAGTTCGTAAATTCGATCCCGACAAATCGTCGATGAAAGATGTCCAGAAAAATCAAAGGTTGATTGACTACAGTCTAGCCATTCGACCGGACGATGGACTGGCGCATTTTGAGTCTGGGAAAAACCATGTACTGGCTTATCGAGTCGCTACGCGAGAGGAATTTTTCCGTGAGGCCAAAGAAGAAGAGGCTTTGCCTGCTCGTGCAGATGTTTGGAAGCTTACCTCACTCAATCATTTTCATCGAACATTTCGCATATTGGAAAGAAACGATCCAGAATCCCTGAGGCAGTTCGTCGAAAGCGCTCCAGTTCAGACTCATTTGTCAAACGCTTGGGAATCTTTTTCGAAATCCTACCAACATCAAAAGCAAATGTGGCAACCACCGCTTAAACTTGCCAAGCTTGCTTGCCTGTTTGGTGCTGAAGGCGACGAGGTCAAATTTATCAATACGACATTGGCAAACGCTCCACTTAATATCAATTCGCTTTTTGAAGCAGGGTTGCTCGGGCACGATTCCGGCAATTCTCAATTGGCAACTAGATACTGGCGAGATTGCTTGATGGTTGGGCAAAATTTTCAACGCCGGACAAGAAGGTTTGAGAAACAAATTATCGAGCTCTGTCGGAAAGAAGTTGGCCTCAAAACATTTATTGAGGACGTTATCCCGCCCGATCCAGAATTGTTAGTCAGATTAATCCGAACATATTTCCAAGAAGACAAATATTTTTCTGCCCGCGTACTGCTCGCCAACCGCGCGCGTAAATCGCTAGCGACGATTCCCAACGATAAACTGGGAGGAAGTCAACGGAATTTTCTGGCGGCAGAATTAGAAAACGCCGCTACGAATTATTCACTCGCATCCGAGTACTATGCTCAAAGCTTAAAGAGTACACCCGACAACGTAAAAGTCCGTATCGCGTACGGCAAGAACCTGATATTGGAAAAAAATTACGACGAGGCAGTTCTCCAATTTCTGAAGGTGAAGGTAAGCACGGGAAGCAAGCAGATCGAGAAATTGCTCAAGAAGGCCAAGCGACTGCGAGATCGCAATCGGTCCCAACAGTAAAGCGAATGGCATCAATCTTCAATCTCATCATGGTTGGCCAATCGTAGAAGCGCTCCAATAAGCACTGCAATCGCGCAGCCAACTGGAACCCCGCCCATCGTATAGTTGATTTCAAAGCACTGATGGACAAACACAATCGAATACAAGCAACCAATTTTGGGTTTGTCGCTTTGGATCGATTGCCTGATACACGACAAATTGAATGCAAGAAAGCAGAGAAATCCGAACACGCCGGTTTGAAAGAGTTTCCCCAGATAAAGATTGTGGGCGTGCATAGTTTTATGGGAGAAAACAAGTTTCCACTGATAGCCGTACCCGAAAACAGGCTGACTAGCGACCTCAGTCCAAACCTGTCCCCATTTCGTTTCTCGCCCGCTATAAATTCCGTTGTTTGAGACCGAACGAAAGGCTTGATCCAACGATTCAAAGAACCATAAGCGTTCCAAATTCAGGTAGATTGGAGGAACTAGAGCTACAAAGACCAGCGTGCCGATTAGAAACACCCAAAGCGACATTCTTGACAAATAAATTCGTTTTGACACCGCCACCAAGCAGGTCGCCGCAAGCAGACACATCAGAGAAGTTCGCGAGCTACTTGCGAACGTCATCACAAGTGACAATCCAAGCGTAATTACAAGTACTAACGGCCAACGATCCCGAGGTGGATGCGCAAGGATTTGGGCCAAGCATAGGGTGCCAATAACCAGAGAGACTCCCCCAACTACATTTTTGTGTGTGGAAAATCCATCGAAGCGTAATCCTGCCCCAGTCGCAACCCAAAACAAAAAATTGACGAATAGTGCTACTGCGCAAAACAAAAAAAGCCACTTCGCTCGCTTACTGTTTTCCCAAGCAAATAAGACAGACAATTCCATCACCATCCAAAACAAAAAGCATTCCGCAAACTCGAACAATGCGGCTTTGCCGTGCAAGTCGCCTCTTAACAACGCTATTCCAGAGGAGCAGACCAGCGGAAATACAATGAGCAAGATGTACGGCCCCGAGATCCTCATCAAATGCGTCAACAACTCCCGCTTGACAAATTTCGATCGAAGCGAAACAAGTCGTCCAGTTCCGATTGCAAGAAACGGAGCTACGATACCGAGGGTAATACTACCGACACCTACGTCGCAGAACAGCCCGAAAGTCAACGCCAAACAAACGGACAACAGTAACAAAGCATCAAAGAAAATTTGGCTTGAAGAACGTTGTTGCAGCACTTTGAAAGCTCTAACAATATGAATAAATGGTGGTAAGCCCGCGGGCTTCTATTATAGTCGCTTATCAAAGGCATCAGTTGGGAGGCAACCGCGCAGTTACTTTTGAACTCACAACGGCCTTCAATTTCATCGGCGATAAAAAGGATTCGGTAAGAGTCCGAAGAAGAAAAACTGTTGTTTTTAGTTCCGCGAGGACCAATTTCGATGAAAATATCGGTCTGACAGGTTGCACACCGGCTGGGTGTTCCTGCTACCACATCTTGAACAAAACAACATTGCCGACCAGTACGACATGACCGTCAAATTAACAGCGGTCGCATCCAAACTGATTAAACCGTGGTAGCTCAATAATTTTACTGGAATCTAAGCGACAACATTTTGATCGTTACCAAAGTCTTCAATAGCGAAGTAAACCGATTCAAGCGCGGTGATGGATTCCGCGGTGATTCGCCTATCTAAATCCCAGAGCTCTCGGCGAAGCTCAAGACTACCACGAACGGTAGTTAATGAGAACTCTTCTTCCAACGCTGCGAGTTGCTGGAAACACTGTTGAATGACGTTTTCAGCCAGCGTAATATCATTGGCCCCGATGAAAAAACTCTGTCATCTTCGTCACGAACGGTAAAAGACTCGAGGTCCGCCCGTCTAATTGGGTCATTTGAAATCTCTAAAACAAAACCGTTCAGCGGCATGAACGCTGAAACAACAAGCTTAACATCTGAAACGCCAGCCCTTGCAGTCACTGAGCAAGTGCCCATTTCACTCTCGAAAACGGCCCTGCCAGCTCTCCCCAAAACCTCGTAAGTGCCGTTGCGAGAATCAGCTAGATTCATCAAGGGCATAAAACGTTGTTGTTCTCGAGCAACCTTCGGCTTCTCCGGAAACAAATCCGACATAACCACCTTGAAAAATCCACCAAACGCATGCAACACTAAGGCCCCGCAACTAAAAAGTAAAAGCGACAGCATGAAAACCGGCACCCTCACACCAAACGCAAACCTGATTACAGCAGATAAAATTACACAGACAACGTAAATCACAACAAGAGATAGGTAAAAAAATTGCTTGCTCATGGTTCTACAGTAAGTTCTTTGCACTAACGAATTATCAAGCAGGCCTTCACGCCAGCCTGAGAGGCAGTCTACTACTCCGATGCCTCACCAACAATGAAATTTGCTTAAAACGCTGAAATTGATTTGCGTTTGGAATTGGCTGAGGTTTGGTCAACAAACGGAAGTGAGCCTCCTACCTTCCCCTCCAGTCTCCAGTCTCCATTTACGCCACTGGCAGCAGCGGCAGCGCAGCGATAAAATTGACTAAAAATCCAACCGCATCTCCCGAGTGCTCGCGTGCCAAACTCCATCGTCAAAATCCAGAATCTCGCCATTGGTTCGTCACAACCGCTGACCATCATCGCCGGCCCCTGTGTGATCCAAAACCGGGATATCACGATGGAAATCGCTGAAAAACTGGTTTCCGTAGCTCAAAGCTTAAATCTCGCACTAATTTTCAAAGCTTCGTTTGATAAAGCGAACCGAACGAGCTTGGAATCGTATCGAGGAATAGGAATTGACGATGGCTTGCAAGTATTGGACGAGGTCCGTCAACAATTTCAGGTTCCAGTAACGACCGACATCC
>CAZKTR010000073.1:0-11864 GCA_964555525.1 uncultured Pirellulaceae bacterium | reverse complement strand
GGAACTTTGAGTACGGTTCGCCGTCCGAGAGTGCGGGTTTCGATTCTCCAAGACGACGCAGTAGGTCAAGACTTGGGTTATTGAAATTCTGTCGGCTCAGGTCGCTAGGGTCGACCGCAACTGGAGCCGGCGATGGATAGCCGACGGTCAACTGACCGTTTTGGGTTTGAACCCCGGGACGGATGGCCGGTTGAGCGGCGTTTGGCGCGATTCGGTAGACTGGTTGGGGCCGATAGATCGGTTGAGGTCGGTATACCTGCGGTCGGTAGACCTGCGGTTGAGCCGGGCGGTATCCAGGCTGGTACCCCGGTGGATACCGATATTGTGCTTGAGCTAGTGAGATGAGACCAAGTAAGACGATAGAGAACGTCAGGGTAGCAATGCAAAATCGTTTCATCGAAGTTCGTTTTAAAAGTCTTAGGTGGAAGGTCATTCGACCTTCGTGGAAGGCGGTAGGTAAAATGACGAGAGCGTTTTTTTTGAGGCAGAATTAATAATTTACTACGCCTCGATTAGATGTTCTAGCGTTAAAACCCTAGCCGGCAATTCTCGGAGGCGTATTTATTATGTGTTTATCGGTTGTTGAGCGTGTTTTGGCTAACTTTCGTTGGCAGGTGGACAACTGGTTTCTGTTTCTTGTTGAGTGTTTTATAATCCACACATTCTATTCGACACATTCGAAATCCAACCACTTCTTGACGGAACAATCGTGACCGACCGACCAGTTGTCATCCAGAAAATTTCTTGGGCAGACTTATGCCCATGGACCATCATTTTTAAGACTTTGCCGATTGCAGCGAGTTTTTCGGTTCTTGCACTGGCGCTGCTGGCCGTAGTGGCTACGCCGGCAGGTTGGTGGATAAGTGAGTTTTGCCTTTCTGAAGAGGCGCGAGTGGCGAAGGTTGAGGAGTTGAAAAACAACTCTAGCCCCTATCGTGGCGTATTTTCTCGGGCGCCTGATGGACAAGAACCGTTGGAGATACTCGGCGTTCGACTTACCGGGCCTCGCGAAGTTTTCTTGCAGTTGGTTTCGCCGGTCACAAAAATGTTTGACCACAAGATCGGGTTGGGCGAGTTCTTCTATTACTTTTTCGGTTCACTGTGGACGATCGCCGTATGGAGTTTTGCCGGCTTGGCGATCTGTCGTGTTTCTTTGTTGCGGCTGACTCGCGGGGAGCATGCCGGCTTGGATGACGCGTTTGAATTTGCGATCGATAACTGGACCAAAGCTTTCGGGGCCGTGATCGCGCCGTTGTTGGCGGTCGGCGCATTGTGTATTCCGACTTCCATCCTTGGCTTGTTGATGGGGCTTGATATCGGTGTACTCGTCGTTGGACTGTTGTGGTTCGTTGTCGTTGGCATCTCGATCTTGATGGGAATCCTGTTGTTGGGGCTGTGCTTTGGTTGGCCGTTGATGATTGCAAGTGTTGCTTGTGAGAGCCAAAACTCGTTTGACAGCCTAACTCGCTCGTTTGCTTACGTATTGCAGCGCCCGTTCCATTATCTGTGCTATGGCTTGTTGGCGATTTTGTTTGGAGGCCTTGCGTGGGTGATCGTGTCGTCGCTGGCCGATGGGATGGTGGCACTGACTTATTGGTCGGTCTCATGGGGAGCCAACCTGTTCGGATCTGGCCGAATCGATGATTTGATAATAGGCGTGACGAAGGATACCGAAGGAAATCTAACGGAGTCGTCTGCCATGTACGCAGGGCGATCGGCGATCAACTTTTGGAATGCCGTCGTTAAGTCATTGGCAGCTGCGTTCTTACACGGGCTGTTTTGGTGCTTGGCTTCAGCGATTTACTTGCTGTTACGGAAAGACGTTGACCAGACCGAAATGGACGAAATTTACTTGATCGACGAAAAGCGAACTTACACGTTGCCGCCGTTGCAGTCGGACGAAAATGGTATCCCGCAAGTTCGTCGTCCCGAACCCGATTTCTATGAAAGTGACGATCCAGAAGCGTCAGAAAAGACTTCCGAAGAGTAATCGATCGCCGGGCGACCTGATTGATCGCCGGGCGACCGTTGCGAATAAAGATCATATCGCTAAAATCTTCGTAGCGACTTTCTTTGCATGGGGTGGGTGGTTGCGCATTTCAAAATCATTCGGTGGTAAAGCGATTTGGTGCTGGAAACGCCATTGGCGATGCGAAGCATAAGAACAATAAGGGAATGAACGATGAGCTTAGGCAATCAAGACGCAAGCAGCGTAGGAGATTCTGATTCACCGCCAACTAAATCGAGAGGGAAATTAAAGTGGATTCTAGGTAGCTTCGGCTGCTTAGGGTTGTTGGCTTTGATTGGCGTTGTGGGAGTCGTTTGGTTTGCAGCAAATAAATTCAACCAAGTACGCCAAGAGGCGAAAGGATTTGTAGAGAGTTCCACCGTCGTGCAGCAGCACCTCGGCAGTCCAGTCATCGTTGATGATCAAAAATATTCCTTTGATCCAGTGAAGGAAGTGATGCAATTTGATGTTTCGGGACCACTTGGAAGTGGAACCGTAACCGTGCCGCTTCAAAAGGACGACGCGAATCCCGACAATTACATCATTGCTGAGGGGACGCTAAAGTTTAACGGTCAAGAGATTAACTTGAACCAAAAAGACGAATTGAGCATCGATATCGAAGGCATGGATGACTTCTAGATAGCTCCTATACGAAAACCAAAAACAATTCAGTAAGCAGGAAAGCAATTTCTGTTTCTGTTTTTATAAAACTAAATTTACATTGAACCGTGTCTCTGACACAAAACTTAAGAAAGACCTATCGTGGCTGAAATTACTCTTAAAGGAAACGCTTGCAATACATGTGGCGATCTACCTGCCGTAGGCGCAGCGGCTCCTGACTTTACGCTTGTCGGTGGTGATCTGAGCGATGCGAATCTTGGTAGCTTTGCTGGCAAGAAAGTTATCATCAGCACCATGCCAAGTTTTGATACACCTGTTTGTGCGTTGTCCGTTAAAGCCTTCAACGAAAAAGTTGGCGGCCTAGAAAACACCGTTATTGTTAACGTTTCCAAGGACTTGCCGTTCGCTCAGAAGCGATTTTGCGAAAGCAACCAGCTCGAGCACGTGACCAATTTGTCAGCTTTCCGCTGCGATGGCTTTGGTAACTCGTACGGCGTATCGATCGTTGACGGTCCTTTGAAGGGTTTGTTGGCTCGTTCGGTTGTTGTTTTGGACACCGACGGCAAAGTGGCTTACACTGAGCTTATCCCAGAGATTGCCCAAGAACCAAACTACGACGCCGCGATCGCTGCTGTAAGCTAGTCGCTGTCAACCTTAGGAGAAGCCAATGGCTGATCCAACAGCCGGCGCCGGTTTGGCGTCTAAGTTTCAAAAACAACACCACCACTTGTTCGATCTGCTAAGCATGATCGAACAACCGGCGTGGTGTTTTCACATTCCCACCGGTGAAGTGCTGGTGGCAAACTCTGAAGCGGCCACGATTTCGTTGCTCCCGTCGACCAATTGGTTCGACCAGATCGATCCACAAGACCTGAATTTAGTTACCGGTATCGCGGATTGGTCGCAGCTTGAACGCGTCTTGAAACTACGTATCAATGTGGCCCAGCAGACGACTCAATACAGAGTTCGCCTTCGTGCATGCTCGCCTGACGCAGCCACGGATGTCTCGACCATCGGAATCGCCATTGCGTCTCGGTCAAATGAAGGATCGACCGCTCGACAACTCGAAAAGTCAGCTCGATTCAAATCGCTGGTGGATAATTTGCCGGTCAGCGTGATTCATAAAGATCTCGACGGTCGAGTTGTGTTTGCGAATCGACATTATTTTGAATCGGCTGGATTGGATTCGATGGCCTCACTCATTGGCCAAACCGATGCCGACATGTTCGCACCGGAATACGCAACGAAGTTTCAAAAAGATGACCAATGGGTCATGCAAACTCGACAGACCTTTCGCGATGTAGAATCACATCCGTCCAGTAAGTACGTTTTTGTCGAAACCATTAAAGCGCCACTGTTGGACAATGACGGCAAGTTAATCGGCGTTCAGTGTATCTTTTGGGACGTAACGGATCGCAAGCTGGCCGAAGAGGCGATGCGGGAAGCGAAGGAGATTGCGGAGGCTGCAAGTCAAGCCAAAAGTGATTTCCTGGCAAACATGAGCCATGAAATCCGAACACCCATGAACGGTATCATTGGTTTAACGGATTTGATGTTGGCGACGACAAAGTGCCCGAATGATCGTGAGCATTTGGAGCTGGTGCAGATTTCGGCCGAGTCATTGCTATCGTTGATTAATAATATTTTAGATTTTTCAAAGATCGAATCCGGCAAGATTGAACTGGAGCATCGACGGTTTGATTTGCGTGAGAGCTTGGGTGATACTTTGCGATCGCTGGGGTTGCGTGCGCACGACAAAGGGTTGGAGTTGTTCTGCTGGTTTTGCCCTGACACGCCATTGGAGATCATTGGCGATGTGGTGCGTTTGCGGCAGGTCGTGGTGAATTTGGTATCCAATGCGATTAAGTTTACTGAAACGGGACATGTAAAACTGTCGGTGGTACGAGATCGGACGACTCGGCCAGAGGGTGAAGACAAGAGTCTAGTACGTTTGATTTTTTCGGTGGCCGATACGGGAGTTGGCATTCCACCAGAGAAGCAAAAACGAATTTTTGAAGAGTTCGAGCAAGCTGATACGTCAACGACCAGAAACTACGGTGGTACCGGGCTTGGGCTGGCGATTTCGTCGCGTTTGGTGGGATTAATGGGTGGTGTGTTGGAAGTTGAAAGCCAACCGAAATTTGGATCGACGTTTAGTTTTTCGATTGACGCGCAACTGGGACCTGTTGCGAAGTCGGTCGAACAGCTTGCTTCGCTGACGGGGTGCAATGCACTCGTGGTGACGAAATCAATTCCGCTGGGTGATAACTTTTTGATGCGATTGCAGGACCATGGTGTGACGGCAGAGGTCGTCAATTCTGGTAAAGCTGCGATTGAGAAGTTCGAACAACATTGCGATGCCAGCCAGCCTTTTGATGTAATGTTAACGGATATCGAATTACCCGATCAAAGTGCGGTTTCATTGGTTGAGCAAATTCGACAGCATGAACGTGGACCAGAGCTTTCGGTGGTTTTTCTTGCCAATTCAAATACGCGTGATATCAGTCAGTCACGAGCGAAGTTGGGCATTGATCAACAGTTGATCAAGCCAGTCAAAGACAGCGACTTGTTCCATTGCATTGGTTCTTTGTTGGGTAGTTTAGACGAAAAAAATACGACTTCAGTGAAGTCCGGCATCAACGATTTCGAGGAACAGACACAGAATCGTTTGCGGGTTTTGGTGGCTGAAGACAATAAAGTTAATCAAACATTGATGAAGGCGCTAATGGAACGAGCGGGGTACGACCCAGTGGTTGCTAGTAATGGAATTGAAGCCGTCGCACAGTTCGCCAAAAGATCTTTCGATATTATTTTGATGGATGTTCAAATGCCGGAAATGGACGGCTTTGACGCGACTTATGAGATTTTAAAACTGCAGTCCGACAGCGGCAACCGCGTGCCCATCATCGCGCTGACGGCTCACGCCAGTCCAGCGGATCGCAGTCGCTGCTTGGCTGCTGGGATGGATGATTATTTAGCCAAACCAATTCGTGCTTCAGCTTTATATGCAATGATTGACCACTTAACGGGCCACCATACGACGGTCAATGTCGTCAAGCCGAAGGCGAACACAACGGCCAGCTCAATTGACTGGAAAGCTGGCTACGAAACCGTCGGAGGGGACGAAGGTTTATTGAAAGAGCTGTTGCGTGTTTTCGTCGGCAACCAAGCTAAGTTGGTCCAGGAGCTCGAGTTCGCAATTGAGTCCGGTAATCAACGAGAGGTGCGTTTGAGTGCACATAGTTTTCGCGGTTCTTTGCGGCATCTTGGCATTATCGATGCCTCGCAAGTTGCTGGTAAGATCGAAGACACTGCGGCATCAGATCCTACCTTGACTGGGGTTGGCGAACTGTTTGAACAATTTAAATCGATCGTCGAAAATGCGGTGCGAGAGATCGACAGTTTCTTGGCTTGAGTGCTGTTGGCGTTTACACGATTCTTTGCAAACCCTTCTCGTTTATCAAAAAAGCTCTTCTATGTTTCGACTCGACCTAACTCTTGAAAATCCACTGGCGAATATTGCGCTGGACGAAGCGATGCTAGAAGTGGCGGAGTTTTCTACTGAACATCCAGAGATGCTGCGGTTGTGGCAACCTGCGTCACCGATGGTGGTGATCGGTCGTAGTTCGCCTTGGCGGACAGAGGTGGAACATTCGTTTTGCCAACAGCATCAAATTCCAGTGGTGCGGCGGTGCAGTGGAGGGCAATCGATTGTGACAGGGCCCGGCTGTTTGATGTATGCGGTGCTGTTGGACTATCGCTTGCGTCCGGAATTGCGATTACTTGATAGGGCCCATCATTTTGTAATGTCAAAAATGCAACAGGCAGTGAAGGCGTTGGGAATCGATGCGGAAATTAGCGGGACGTCTGACTTGACCGTCGGCGGTCAAAAAGTGTCCGGCAATGCGTTGCGGTGTAAGCGGAATTGGTTTGTCTATCACGGCACGATGATTTGTGATTTAGACATTGATTTAATAGCGAATTGTTTGGGGAAACCAATTCGAGAGCCAGAGTATCGTCAACAACGAGACCATCGTAGCTTTTTGGCTCAACTGAATACTTCGGTTGGCGATTTAATGGAGACGATTGCCAGTACATGGTCGGCCAGTTTTGAGCCGTCGCCGGACGCTGACAGGCTCAATAAATTAAAAGAGCAATGCGACCAGTTGGTGCAAGATAAATATTCCACAGATCAGTGGAACCAGAAGGTTTGATTCGACCGGCAACGTGTCATCAGGCCTGTTGACTTAGTGAGCCGCGTCCACGGTGCGAAAGGCGAATGTAAAAGCCGCAGCTGGGCTCGCCAGAGGCTGGCTGTCGCTTTATTAGCCGTTTTGGCTCTAGCCACGGTTTCAACGCCCATAAACCGTGGCTAGTGCCAAAACGGCTCACGTCATTATTTTTAATTTGAATAAAGCGACAAGCTCGCCAGAGTTCAGGGGCTTTAATGATGCCTTAGTATCCGTAGATCGTCCGATCACTTACGTTTGGTTTGTTGGCTAACATATTTTTTTCGCCGATCGAGCTAAACTGAAAGATTAAGCTTCGTTTAAAATTCGTTGAATTCCGATTTGAGACTTTAGCAGTCTTGAGGACTTATCAGGACTCTCACATTTTTTCCCCGCGATTGATCGCTTTCAACATGAAGAACATTTACTGTATTTTGGCGGTAGCTTGGATTGTCCTTGTTGCTAATTCAGTTTTTGCAACCGACTACCACATCAAATCACAGGCTGACTTTGACAAGTGGAAGCGTCACACCTTTGCCGCTGGAGACAATATTCTTTTCCAACGGGGAAAACGTTTTGAGGGAATGTTCGCGCCAAACGGAAACGGGCGAAAAGGAGCACCGATTCGAATCAGCGCTACTGGCGATGGCGCAAAACCGCGGATTGACGTAGGCGGGAAACAGAAGTCGGGCATCTTCTTACAAGACCCATCATTTTGGGAAATCAGTGAGTTAGAAATTACCAACACAAATGGCTCCAGTGAAGACCAAGGTGAACTGTTCGGGATCCACGTGGTCGCCAGTCAAAACGAAGGTGTTTTTGAGCACGTTTATATTTCGGACTGTTATATTCACAACGTCAATGGCAAGGTTGCCGGGAAGCGTCGCGGAGGGATTCACGTCCACCTGAAGGAGCTCGAAAAATCGATCTTTCATGATCTTCGGATTACCAATAATCGGATCGAAGACATCGGCGGCGTCGGTATTGGTAACACGTCTTCTGCGGCTAAGGTGATCTTTAGCGAGGATAGTTACAAGACGGCTTATCTTTGGACGGATGTTTATGTGGCAGATAACTATGTGAACCGAACAGGCCGCAATTGCATTATTGCTCGATCAAGCAAGGACGCGATTTACGAACGAAATACGCTTGCCAATAGTAGTCGTTACGACACGGGTCACAGCATTTTTTGTTTTGGCACCGATGGAATAAAGATTCAGTACAACGAAGCTTACGGAAACGTCGGCGATGGTGGTATGGACCGTGGTGGATTCGATGCTGACTATGAATGCGTCAATACATTTATTCAGTATAACTACAGCCACGACAACCTGTGGTTTTGCGGGATCATGAAACGCCCCACCCGACATGTCGTGATTCGATACAACTTAAGCGTAAACGATCGCGAGGGAATCTACTTTTATGGATTCGATACCGAGAGTGACGCGCGAGATGTACACATCTACAACAATACTCATTTTGTAGGAAAGAAGTATCACGCGAGCGTCTTTCCGGAAGGCCGTACGCCTGTCAATTCGAATTTCGAAAACAATATTTTTTACTTCGAAGGCAAGGGGGAATGGGGCAAAGTGAAGTCAGGCCAGGGCGTAACGTTTCGAAACAACTTATACTTTGGCATCACGCCCCACCCGGACGATGCTTCACCACTGACGAAAGATCCAAAGTTTCGTTCGGCCGGAAAAGCTCCGCAGGACATAGACCTTGCACAGATGAAAGAACTATTGGAGTACCAATTACGAGAAAACTCACCAGCGGTTAAAGTTGGTAGAAAGATCAAAAGTAATGGCGGCTTGACTCTCGAAAAAGAAAAGGCCTCTCATCAGACGCCTAATTTGGGAGCGTTGAGTTCGCGCTGAGTTAATTTTAAGCAGCCCACTTGGGGGTTGTAGCTTCCCAAACCTGCTCACAGCAAATTTGAATCATAGTGAGCATTGGTACGCTGTAGACAAGAGTGTCTATTGAGCGGAGTGGATCGAGCAAAAAAACGGGTCTAAAAAGCAATTCAATCCCGCATGTTGAGTCGAGTCATGTATGGCGGAAATACTAACATTAAGGGTGTGGAAACACGCTTGAGTATCTGTTTTAACACGTATTTTCCAATTTAACGGAGTGGGTCAACTCACAAAACATCTCTAAGGAGTTTTTAATTCTCACTTCTGTGCCCAAAATATACTTTGATTAAATAGTGTTGCCGATAAAATAATTATTTGCCGCGTTGCGAAAAGCTCTCTTGTCGGCGTCTATTCTTCATTTTTTGTACTGGGAAGTTGATATGAAACCATGTTTTAATAAAGGCAAGGGTGGTTTCACTCTTGTTGAGTTGTTGGTGGTGATCGCAATCATTGGAATTTTGATCGGCATGCTGTTGCCTGCAGTTCAAGCAGTACGTGAAGCAGCACGACGCATGACTTGTGGAAACCAGATGAAGCAGCAGTCGCTGGCAATGCTCAATTACGAGAGTGCTCACATGCACTTCCCACCGGGGGTAAAAACTTCCGACGTAGCAACTGATAAGTTGGAGAGTTCTGGGTTTG
The DNA here is from genome assembly GCA_964555525.1 of uncultured Pirellulaceae bacterium. Classification (GTDB taxonomy): domain Bacteria; phylum Planctomycetota; class Planctomycetia; order Pirellulales; family Pirellulaceae; genus Mariniblastus. The sequence continues at coordinate 2,451 of CAZKTR010000073.1, read as the reverse complement.
GTTTTGGATTGTTTATTCTTCCGTTTATGGAGCAGCAGGCGATCTACGATCAAGTTGGGCTAATATCGGGTGATTTCCGAAATATTGAGGTCCCGAGAGATTCTAATGACGTTAATCCAACTGCTGTCTTCAACACGATCATTCCTAGTTACGTCTGCCCTGCTTGCCCGATGGATTCGCTCAACTCCATCCGCCCAGAAGGTGGTGCGAAGAGTAATTACGTTGGCGTGCTTGGCCCGGCGTTAGATTGGGGTGACTGGGGCGAGACAAGCGCCTCTCCTCAACTTGGCGATAGTCTTCCTGGGATTTTGTACCTCGATTCCGAGACGACGATGGGAGAAATCTCAGATGGTACGTCAAACACGTTTGTAGTGGGTGAACGAGATGGTGCTCGAATTTCTCTTGATAACGATCAGCTTCGTTCGGCCACCGTTTGGTTTGGTAACTATAAAGCGAGCTGGGTTAATTGTCATCTCGCTCCTACGTCTGCAGAACCTCGCTGGACACTGAACGGTGCAATCGCAGACAACACGACAAGGTGGGTGAATTTCTCAAGTAGTCACACCGGTGGAGCGAACTTTGGTCGTGCCGATGGTTCGATTATATTTGTGCCAGATACAGTCGACGGGTTTGCATTTGAAGCAATGGGAACCAAGGCCGGCGGTGAAGTTGTGTCTGTGAACTAGTTTAAACTCAGCGTCTTGAAAAACGTTTGACGGCGAAGCTACTGTCATTAGAATTTACATTGAACAGCGTGAATTTTTTACGCTGTTCTTGTTTTTATACTCTCAACTTTTAATTCAGCGATTACGGAAGACATGATGGGTTATTTCAATCGATATCTGGCTTTGCTTGGCTGCCTGGGCTTGATCTGTTTGATTGGGTGTCGTGGGGGAGACAGTAACGTCGGGTTGGTAACAGGAAAGGTTATGGTTGATGGCGAGCCAATCGAAAAAGCTCTCGTTTCGTTCTCACCAACAAGTGGTCGTGGGAGTATGGCATACACGGACGAAAACGGAGTCTACGAGCTCGCTTATACACGGGACCAGATGGGTGCGGTGATTGGTAAGCACAAAGTCACTGTCGAAACAAAACGAGATGGATACACAGATTACGACAATGGCGGAAAAAAAGTGAAAGCGCGTAAAGAAATACTGCCTAAGAAATACACCGATTTCAAAACAACTGAGCTGAAGGCGGACGTAAAGCAAGGCGATAACAAATTCGACTTTGATTTGAAAACGAAGTAATCGGTGGTTCAACTCTTACGGCGACGGCCTTGGCTATCGCCGTTTTTTATTTTCCATTTCCCACTGGAATTGCCTTCGCATGAATGTCTGCGATGAGCCTAGGTATCATTTTCTACCTCAGTCACCGTGATCACGTTCCCATGAATCTTGATTACTCGAATCGGTGTGCCTTGATCAACGAATGATCCATCGCTGACGACGTCCACCACTCGGCCATTGATTTTGCTTCGCCCTGCCGGGCGAAGCAATGAATCGGCTACGCCAAAATCACCAACCGAGACCCCTGCATGAGTTGGTTGAACTTGATCTTTGCCATCGCCCAACAGGGGCTCGTTGTCTTCACGTCCAAGGTCTGAGTCAAGGATGATACCTTTAAAAACCGGCAAGTTTCCCATCTGCCGAGTGATAAACACAGCCGCGATCAAAAAGCAAACACCAGCAACGGTGGTCACGATAACCGAAGTGAAAAGCTGATTCCAATCCATCGCCGTCGCGGGAATCACAAAGCCTTGGCTGGCTAGTATAACGCTGGCAAACATCAACAATATTCCGCTGATGCCAGCGACACCAAACCCCGGAATCACAAATATCTCGGCCGCAATAAAGCCAACCCCAGCAACGAACAGCATCACCTCCAGCCAGCCCGCGGTTCCGCCAAGAAAGTGGCTCCAGAAAAACAGCAATGCACAGAGCCCCGCGATCAAACCACCGATGCCTAATCCGGGTGCGCTTAGTTCGATCCACAACGCAATTAATCCGATCAAAATAATCAGCGCCGATATCCACGGACCATTCAAGAAGTGGATCGTGTAGTCGGTCATCGTCGGTTCGTAGACCGTTGTTTTGGCCAAATCGAAATCCAATTCGTCAGCAATGCCTTGTCGCGTGGAAGCGTGGCCTTGGGCGAGTTCTAGTTCGACTGCGCGCTGGCCGCTGACCGTTAAAAAACGCCCCTTCTTGGTTTCGATGATTAGCTCCCAGGGTGGATCGGGTTTTAAAACATCATCGCTGCTCACGGCGGTCAGTTCGAGTTTTCCATCATCACCTCGCTTTGAATACACCAAGTGGTCCGAGTCCACCATCGCTTCGGCAAGGTCCGGGTTGCGCCCTTTTGATTGGGCGAGGTCTCTTGCGTCACGAGAGAGATAAGATTCGACCTTGGGTTCGATCAATCGAAATGCCCATTGTTCGGGGTCAAAAG
>CAZKTR010000072.1:0-11868 GCA_964555525.1 uncultured Pirellulaceae bacterium | reverse complement strand
GTGGACGTTTCGACGCCAATGATGGCAGCACGGTCAATATCTCAGGAGGGACCGTCGGTCCTGATTTCTTCGCCCGCATTGGCAGCACCGTCAATATCTCAGGAGGGACCGTCGGTCCTGACTTCGACGCCGTCCTTGGCGCCACGGTTAATATCTCGGGGGGCGAGTTCCTGTTCAATGGAAATCCGATTGACGTCTCGTCACCCTTTACCTTAAACCGTAGCGGCGACGATGTCTTTACTGGCACGCTTGAAGATGGCTCGACCTTTATTTTTTCAGCTCTCGCTTCGGACAACTTAAACAGTATCAATTTAATAGAAACGTCCACTCCAACGATTGATACCACTCCTCAAACAATCAACACCGCTTCAACATTGCGTGGCCTGAGAGCAGGACAAACGCTCACTGTCCAAACCGGTGGCCAGCTAGGTGATGGTTTTACTGCAGTAGACGCAACATTCAACGTTCAGGATGGATCGGTTGGAAACTTTGTTGAAGTAGCTAGATCTGAAGTCAATATCTCCAATGGAACCGTTGGTGACAGTTTCGATGCCTTCAACGGCAGCACGATCAACATCTCAGGTGGGACCGTCGGTCGAGACTTCAACGCCTTCAATGGCAGCACCGTCAACGTCTCAGGAGGAAACGTTGGAGAAGATTTCGAGGCCGAAAGTGGTAGCATCGTCAACATCTTAGGGGGGACTGTTGGTGAAGATTTCGACGCCAATAGTGGTAGCACCGTCAACATCTCAGGGGGGACTGTTGGTGAAGTTTTCGACGCCAATAGTGGTAGCACCGTCAACATCTCAGGCGGAACAGTCGGCACAGGCTTCGACGCCTTTAGTGGAAGTACCGTCAACTTCTCAGGGGGGACAGTCGGTCGAGACTTCGACACCTTAAGTGGCAGTACGATTAACATCTCCGGCGGTGAATTCTTGCTCAATGGAAATGCAATCAACGGCCTCTCGTCAGGTGCGGATATCATCGAGGTCACCGAGGCCTCTGTTACCTTAATCGCTGGTGATGTTTTAACGGGGACGCTTGAAGATGGTTCAACCTTTATCTTTTCATCTCTCGCTTCGGACAACTTAAACGGTATCAATCTAATACAAACATCCACTCCAACGCTTGATACCACCCCTCAAACAATCAATACCGCTTCGGCATTGCGTAGTCTTAGAGTCGGACAGTCGCTCACCGTCCAAACTGGTGGCCAACTGGATAATAACTTCACTGCAGTAGACGCAACATTTAACGTTCAGGATGGATCGGTTGGCGACTTTGTTGAAGTAGCTAGATCTGAATTCAATATCTCCAACGGGACCGTTGGTAATGACTTCCATACCTTCAACAGCACGGTCAACATCTCGGGAGGAGACATTGGTGATGATTTCGAGGCATTCAACAGCGCGGTCGACATCTCAGGAGGGACCGTCGGAGATAATTTTAGCGTCTCAGGTGACAGCACACTCAGTATCGCAGGAGGTTCAATCGGCAACGATTTTGAAGCCGATGATGGCAGTACAGTCAATATCTTAGGTGGATCCGTCGGAGAGAATTTCGAAGCCTTAAGGGACAGCACGGTCAACATCTCTGGTGGGACAATCGGTCGAAACTTCGAAGCCTTCAGTGGCAGCACGGTCAACATCTCGGGGGGAACGTTCGGTCGAAACTTCGAAGCCTTACGTTTCAGCACGGTAAACATCTCCGGCGGCGAGTTCCTGCTCAACGGAAGTATAATTGATGACATCTCGTCGCCTTTTCTCCTACGTGACAATGATGTCTTCACTGGGACACTCGAAGATGGTTCAGCCTTTATATTTTCAACTCAAACTTCGGACGAACTAAACAGCGTCAATTTAATCGAAACTTCCACTCCAACGATTGATACCACTCCTCAAACAATCAGTACCGCTTCAACATTGCGTAGCATCAGAGCAGGGCAGACGCTCACGGTTCAAACCGGAGGCGAACTGGGTGACGACTTTACTGGCGTAGACGCAACATTCAACATTGACAATGGATCGGTTGGCGAATCTCTTGAAGTAGCTAGATCTGAAGTCAATATCTTTAGCGGGACCGTTGGTGATGGTTTCGTTGCCTTAAACAGTACGGTAAATATCTCAGGGGGAAGCGTTGGAGACTTTATCGACGCGACTGATGGTAGCACGATCAACTTCTCAGGAGGTTCAATCGGCGATCGTCTCGAAGTCCGCTCTAGCACCCTCAACGTTTTTGGTACGGAATTTTTTCTCAACGGAGAACTATTGGACGACTTGGTACTTGACCAATCGTTTACTGTTTTCGATCGCGGCCCAGATCTTATTCTTTCTGGTTTATTAGCTGATGGAACAGCGTTTGATTTTGACTTGAATCAGATAGACTCTTCCTTCCTTTCCGTTGATTTTTTCGATTCCAGCTCAACGCTGACGATTACCCGTGTAGCAGCAGTTCCTGAACCGGGATGTGGTCTCACATTGGCAACCATGAGCATGCTTTTGCTATCCCGTCGACGACGGCGGGCGTCTGGAACACTTAGGAACTGCGACTGATATCCCGGTTGCAAAAATTGCAGACGATGTCTGGGGACGAGGTTCAAATTGATTAAGACGTGTACTGAGAACAAAGTGATACCGTAGAATCCCTTCTCCGCGCGAAGAAACATGGTAAGATGCCGATTGGCGTCAAAAAACAAATCAACCATCTTTTCCGATCGAAACAGAATCATGAGAGCACGCACATTTTCATTTCTACTCGTCATCGCAGCGCTTTTTCTTGGCTCTCAAAATTTGTTTGCACAAGATTCCAATGATTACAAATTGTCGATCCTCAGCGATCTGAAAATGGAAATCATGGATCAAAAGCAACACATCGTTGGTGACACCGTATTGATTTATTCAAACAATCGTTCGGGCGATAAACTGGACTTGATTCTTCGCGAAGTGGTTGTCGCCGTTAAACTGGACGGCAATACATTGATCGACATGACGATGAATGCAAAAGAATTGGACAACCGAGCCGATGGATCGAAAATAAAACTAGAGGAGGCCAACGAAGAAACAAAGACAATGTTGACTGATTCGTTTACTACTCCTTTGGCTGCCATCGTGTTAGACGAACATGGCAAAGAGACTAGTCGAAAAATCATCGCCAAACCAGGCGCCGTTGCGATGGTCGAGAACGGACAAGTCGAAAACGCAAGAATGTTCCACGCTCCTTTTTATGCCGACAAAAAAACTTGGAAGTCGCCAGTTAAGATGTCACTTGGAAATGGGAATTTCGCATCAGGGCCCCTGACTTACAAAGTCAAATCAACGGACTCTAAAACGGGCAATGTAACTGTTGAAGTCAGTGGGAAACTAAACGCAAAAGGAAAGCAAGGCCCCCTCGACATCGTTAATGCGGTCTATGATGTGAAAGGCTCGCAGGTTTTCAACCCAAAAAAGAAAGACTGGGACTCAGCGAAATACGATATCGCGATCGTTTTCGATTTGGCACAAAATGGTAAAACGATTGCCAACGCCAAAGGCACTATGAAAGTTGGACTTAAGCCAGCAAAAATCAAATAACATTATTTGATCGACTTGTTCAAAAACGACAGGTCACGCAGAACTGGTCTTCGACTCAACAGCCCCACCTAGCGGAGCCAAGCTCACTCGGCTGGGGTTTATTCTTTTGCTAGCCGCCGAAGAAGGCGGGTTCTACCCGCATCTACTCCGGTGTTTCTAAGCCTGTTGAAATCAGATATAAGAGGCTGCAAATCGTACTGTTTATCGGAGACAAGAATGAAGTTGGTCAACCTGTTTCTTACTTTTGTGTTCGTGATTGGAATCAACGTCGCTGCTGGACAAAGTTCAGAATTACAAAAATCAAAATTACCAGACCTACCTGTAGCCGATGGCACCTTAAAACGTCTTCCGCAACGTGATGTCTACGGGTTGGGTCAGACGATTGTCACCCCGCCTTCACACGGTTCGACCAACAGCGCGGAGGCAATTTTAATTGGAACAAAGCCGATTGCAAAAAAGCGAGTTCCGGTCCTGCAACACCCGCATCGAGTCAACGTGCCGAACGACTTGCCCTTCGTCGAAACCGTTGAACTATTTGAAAAAGATGGATCGAGCCATGTGGAGCGAGTGTTTCCCTGCGTCGAATACCAGAATGCACACTATCGAGGATGGCAGAGTTGCCTTGGATCGGCTTCGCTTATTGGAAGTTTTGGCTTTCAAAGCTCCGGCGACTTACTCCAAGACATTGACTCGCTTCAATATGGTCCGATCAGCACCAATCGCCCTCATCTAAACCGAGGTGGCAAGGCAGGCTTTGTAGCATGTCGCCAAGCGATCAAGAATCTGGCGATACGAGGTGAGTCGTTGAAGCGAATCCAGGAACTTTGCCAAGAGGCCTACGGGCCAATCGAACCCGTTCCCCCTCCGGCGCAGCAGGGTGGGCGGCCCAAGTTTAGAAAACCAAGCCTCTGATGAGAAACCGTTTACTTCATTTCATTCAAATCGCATGAATTTGCGAAACCAACCAGATAGAGTGTTCAGCCAGCATTCAGTTGCCAAATCCAAAAATTCAACACGCTGGCAAAGGAGACCCACGTCAAATAAGGAACCAGTAAACCGCCCGCCAATCGGGATTTCACCCAAAACATCACGATTGTCGTCGCGATCAACACCCACAACAAACAGATCCAAAAAAACGCCATCGGCGGCGAATGCATACCAAAAAATAACACCGACCAAATCACATTTGCAATCAGCTGAACCAGAAAAACGACCAAGGCGGCCTTGGCCCCCGCAAACCCAAACCGACGCCAAACCAGCCAAGCAGCCACGGCCATCAAGAAAAACAACACGCTCCAAACTGGCCCAAAGATCCAATTCGGCGGATTGAAGCTCGGCTTTTCCAAGCCCGCGTACCAACCTTCAATCTCCGAAATCGTCGCCGCACTACCAATCGCCGACGCTCCAAAACATACCACCAACCAACCCAGCAAGCCGACTACTTGCCAGCTCGCGCCTAACTGCCGCTGCCCATCGACAAGATCCGGTTGTACGGTTTCGCTACTCTTAGCCACAGTTGTCTTTCCCTAGTTTAACGACCCGCCGGCAGGCGACCGCGTCCGCAGCCGCCTTCCCGCCAACCGCTTCACCTTAACAACCTCTCATTTAAATCCAACCCAAGCATCTCCCGCCCGGTCAACGCCCACCACTCCCTCATCACAAAACCCTGCTAGCAAACCCACTGCGATACCAGCTGCATCAACTCTCAAAAAACACCTTGGCTGGTTCTGGCAACTCCTCTAGCCTTCCGGACCGCACGAGTTGTGCGGGAGCTTATATTGCGGAGGTCATGAAATGCCATTGAGCCAATCGAAGTTACTCGTTCGAGTCGACGCGGGAATCCAAAAGGGTACCGGGCGTGTCCGCGGCATCCATGCTCTGGCACGTGAATTCAGGCAACGCGGCGGACAAGCCACTATCGTTTGTAGCGAAATCCCGAACGCGCTTCGCCGGCGCATCGAACACGACTGCATCTCCGTCCAACAAACTGGCAGTCCAGCTGGGACCGTCGCCGACAACTTCGCCACTCAAGAAATCATTGCCCTCGAACGCCCTGACTGGCTCGCCATCGACGGGGCAGCCTTTGACGTTCACTACGTCAACCAAATCGCCGACAACATCAAACGAATTTCAATCCTCGACGGTATCCCTCGCGGTCGAGCCAACTTGGTCGTCGACGACACCGAGAGCAAACCGTCTAGCGACTCTAGCCACCTAGGCGATTCCACCCAACGTCTAACCGGTCCTGCTTTCAGTTTGGTTGATCGCCAACGTATTCCACAACCAATCAACCGAAAAACCGTTGCCGAAGCGAAACGAATTTTAGTTTGGCTCCATGGCCCCGACATCGACAACTGGACGCTACGCACCCTGCAATCACTCTCTGACCTCGCCACCAAACGCATGACCGTCGAATGCATGGTAGATCAAAACTACAAACACTTCGCCGAATTGGAAAACTTCAAACGGTACTCCAACGCCACGTTGCGAATCCATAAAAACGTCGACCGCATCGAACCATTGGCCGAACGCGCTGACTTAGCCATCACAAGCGGCCACATCGGATGTTACTCGTTAGCCTACTTTGGCATCCCTACGATCCTCATTTCGACCCCCGAGTCGAATCAAAAAATCATTTCCATTTTGCATCAAAATCGAGCCGGCCTTTCGCTCACCGATCAATTCGAATCCGACAATTCCCACCCACCAACCGTCTTTGAAACGATCAAAAAACTCTTAACCGATCAATTCAAACGCCACTCGCTCTCCCGTCACGGGATGGACTTGGTTGACGGACACGGAGTCAAACGAATCGTAAACTCCATGGCAAACTGTTCCGTTACACTTCGCCGAGCCAACGATCGTGACTGCGAGATGATTTGGCACTGGCGCAACGATCCCGAAGTTCGCTCGGTCGCATTGAACCAAGAACCGCTTGCCTGGACAACGCTCACCGGTTGGTTTTACCAAGCGCAAGACGACCCCAACCAACCGGTTTGGATCATAGAAAACGCCATCGACGAACCGATCGGCGAAGTCAGCTTCGAAATCGACGACCGAAACGATCAAGCGTCAATCAACATGTTGCTGGACCAGACAAACCGCAGTCGCGGCACCGGCGCATTGTTAATCAAGCTTGCTCTCGAGCAACTGTTTGCCACCACCAATGTCACTCGAGTGGTCGCGCAAATGCGTAGCGGCAACATCGCCTCAGAAAAATCATTCCGCGCCGCGGGATTTGAACCAATCGCTCCCACCATCGTCAACGGTGTGATGGCCAGCCAATTCTTGTTCACACGCAACGAAAATCAAACGTCGCAATTCAACAAAGTTGCGTAGCTTCGTGGAGTCTCCACGCTCTGGCAAGCTTGTCGTTTTATTCAAATTGAAAACAATAACGTGAGCCGTTTTGGCGCTAGCCACGGTTTATGGGCGATGAAACCGTGGCTAGCGCCAAAACGGCTCATAAAGCGACAGCCTCTGGCGAGCGTAGCTACCTTCGCATGAAGGTGGATCCTCAAGGCCTCAAAGCAAACCGTGGAAGAAGAGGATTGAGTCGCTGCGCGGCTAGGCTTCGGCAGGGTTCAAAAGCACCGATGCAATTAACGCAACCACGAATAACGCCAGAAATAAATATGCGGAGGTCTGCCGAACCCTTGGTTTGGTACCTGCAAGCATTGGAAGTAAGGTAGCGCCCAGCAAAACAGTTCGCGCGGACAACACAAGGTTCAATTTGAATCCGATCGCATCATAAAAAAGTTGTTCCACTGGCAAGTAGGGTAGGCCTGCAAAAACGGCCGCTACAATACTGGCAGTCAACCAACAGCGACCGGTAAACGGCTTTGAAACGATCAGCGCAACATAAGCCACCATGGTTGGAATCAAAAACAAATAACTCGCGCCGGCCACCAGCAGCGACGTCAACAAGCAGATGGCAATCGCAGCTCCCCAAACGATGCACCAAACCGATTCTATTCGGTCGCTCAGGAAGAGACTGCCATACGAGTATACAGCCAGCATGCCAATCCAATACGTCAATAGAATAGGCAGTGGTTGTTCGGGCCACGGAAAATCAAGTCGACCGTCCATTTTCAAACCAAAATCGACCAACACGCCCAGCAGCATGATGGTGACAATACACAACACAATGACAACGATATCTTTTGCGAAAACGGTCGGCCGTACGACAAACAACATGCCAAAAAATAAAATTCCACAGCCGCAACTGGCCCACAACGACCAGCTTTCTGGCCACGCCACAATACCTCTGGCCATTACATCAAAATAGACAGCGCGTTTCGTTTCGAATTCTACGTTTTCTAACGAGCTCAATTTTCTGGCAAGTGCCAGAGCGTTGTCACCGTGGTGTTGCAGGCTGCCACGATCAGCATTTTCGAAATTGTCTTCGGGAGTGTGATAGGCTCTGACATTTTCGATGTACGCGTAGTTGTAGCCACGTGCGCCGTTTGCTACGTACACCGTGAAGTCAGTATTGCGCGGCATTCTTTTATAGACTTCGTAAAAAACGGAACTGCAAATGGGCCGATCGACGGTCTCATTCAAAAGGTTAATCAAGAATTCACTGTCGTCAGAAGTTTGAAACATCAAGCAAGGCCCGGTCGTCCCTCTTGCTTCAAGGTTAACCACAAACTCGATCTCGTTTGCAAGCTCATGTTCTTTGACAAACTGCGTGGCCCCCAGCAAACCGTACTCCTCGCCGTCAGTAACAAGGAAAATGATGTCGCGTCGATTACCACCTTCGCTCTTGAGCATCCTTGCGACTTCCAGCAATGCAGCTGTCCCCACACCGTCATCCGAAGCGCCTGGCCCATACGGCACTGAATCGTAGTGAGACGTTATCGCAACCGCCCCTAACTTCTCGTTCGAATTTCCCGGCAGACGGGCAATGATGTTCGTTAATGGAACCACATCGGGATCATCATTAGTCCGGCGATACTTCAGCTTGGCCGAAGAGGTCTGCAATTCTGGTGCGTAGCCAAATGACTTGAACATCTCGACAACACGGTCTCTCACAACTTTGTTTTGCTCACTCCCTGCTGGGTGCGGGATGGAATCAGCGACCAGTGTGCGAAGATGCTCTTCAGCTCTTTCGGCAGAAAACACGTTTTGGGGAGCATCCGATGAAACGGGATGAGGAGGCCGATACATGAATTCGGCAGCGACGACGATCAAGCCCCAGCAACAAAGAGTGAGCAAAATGGGAAAGTACCCCGAACGTTCCTCGCCATTTCCCGAGCTCAAGGATTCCAATCGGTTTTCGTGTTCTTTTTCGATTTTACTCACTCGTTACTTTTCTCCTTATGCTCGCTTGTGAGCACAAAACTCAGTCAGAAGCTCGCCCCATCAAATCAAGTCTTCTGCTTCCCATTCAGCCACCCGCTGAGCATCCCGGCCGCTAAACTTCCAGAACAACCCCGGGTGAATCAAAAACTCACAAAACGTCGACGTCACCAACCCACCCACAATCACCGTCGCCACCGGATATAAAATCTCTCGCCCCGGCGCATTGCCTCCCAACACCAACGGCAGCAGTGCGATCCCCGCCGTCAACGACGTCATCAACACGGGCGCCAACCGTTCCAACGACCCTCGCAAAATCATCTCCTGCGAAAACGTCTCGCCTTCGTGCTTCATTAAATGCAAATAATGCGTCACTAACAAAATACCATTCCGCACCGCGATCCCGCCCAACGAAATGAACCCCACTAAACTCGCCACCGTCAAATCTTGTTGAGTCACCATCAACGCCAACACACCGCCAATAAACGCCGTCGGCAACGCATTCAAAACTTGCAACACGATTCGCACCGACGGCAACAACACCATCAGCACCGTAAACACACCCACGACAGCCACCGCACTCAACAACAGAATCCGCTTCGTCGCTTCGGCCTTGGTAACGAACTGCCCCGAATAATCAACCGCGTACCCTTCGGGCAGTTTTAACTCGTCCGCCAAAACCGCTTGGATCTCCGCCACCGCACTCGTCAAATCACGCCCTTCGGTATTACAGCGAATCACGATCCGCCGCCGAGCATTCTCGCGAAAAACGCTATTGGGACCGTCCGCCACTTCAACATCGGCCAACTGCGCAAGCTCCACCTGCACGCCGTCGGGCAAATCAATTCGCAAACGGTCGAGATTCGTATAGTCGGTTCGATATTGCTCTTCCAACCGAATCAACAAATCAAACCGACGCTGGCCCTCGATCACCTTCGACACGACTTCGCCTTGCAGCGCTGTCTGAAGAACATTTCCAACGTACTGCCGCGTCACTCCATAAAAGGCCAAGTCATCCGGTCGCAACCGAATGTGCAACTCTTCGGTACGGCGGATCGGTTCCACCACCGGCTCGGTAATTCCGTCGACCTTGCCAAGGATGCGCTCCGTCGTCTTGGCCAACCGTTCTAGTTCGTTAATATCATCGCCGAAGATCTTGATCGCGATCTGAGCGTAGACCCCCGACACCATATGGTTGATCAAGTGGGCCAACGGCTGTTCGACCTCGATCGTCACGCCCGGCACGTCGCTTTTAACTTGATCGCGAATCTTCTTCTTGGCCTGCTCGCGGCTCAAACCTGAATTCGGGTTCATCGAAATAATGTACTCCGACGAATTTACCGGCAACGCATGCTCGTCCAACTCTGCTCGCCCCGTCCGTCGCACAAACCCCAGCACCGGTCCATCGGGTCGCGAGTCACTTTTACGCATTCCATTGAGCGTCTGATCGACCAAGCTAGAAATCGTATTGGAAGCCTCCAAAGACGACCCGCTGGGCAACGTCGCATTCATCTGAATGCTGCCCTCGTCAAAATCCGGCAACAAGCTTCCGCCCAAGTTCGCAAAGATCAACCCCGAAATCAAAACACCGATCCAAGTCAGCAACATCAGCGGCCCCGGAATCGCCATGCTCAACCGAATCAAACCGCTGGCCCAATACTTCATCACTCGAAGCAGCCAACCGTCGTTTTCGTGTTTCGTCGAACTTGAATTCGGCAACAGGTAGTAAGACAGCACTGGCGTGACCGTCAATGACACCAACAACGAAGACAAAATCGACACGATATAAGCCATCGCCAACGGAGCGAACAACCGCCCGACAACACCACCGATACCCAACAGCGGCAAGAACACCAAAATCACGACCATCGTGCCAAACACAATCGCGTTTCGCACCTCTCGGCTGGCCTCGTAGACGACTCGAATCGCCGGTTTAGGATTCGCTGAAGCGTTGTTCTCTTTCAACCGGCGGAAAATATTTTCCACATCAACAATCGCATCATCGACCAACTCCCCCATCGCGACCGCCAACCCACCCAACGTCATCACGTTGATCGATAGCTCTTCGCCGGTCAGATAACTAATCAGCCGAAACACCAGCGTGGTCACGACCACCGATAGTGGAATCGCGGTCAGCGTGATCAACGTCGTACGGAAGTTCAATAAAAACAAAAACAAAACCGCGATCACCAACAACGCACCGATCACTAGCGCCTCAGCAACATTGAACACGCCGCGATCGATAAAATTCTTCAACCGAAACAACTCACTATCGATCACGATATCGGCTGGCAACGACGCTTCCAACTCGGCCATCGCATCAGCCAATTCGTCGGTAATCCGCCGAGTATCTACGTGTGGTTGTTTGGCGATTGTAAAAACGATCCCCGGCAAACCATTGACCGCACCATCACCGCGTTTGAACTCGGGGCCCTCCGCAATTCTGGCCACGTTTTCCAACAGCAACGTCCGTTTCGCCGACCGTTTGATTGGCACCTTCCGCAAGTCCTCCAAAACCTGCTTGCTCTCGGGCCCAACTCGACCGATCACTCGCACCGGCCGTTCCGACTCGCCCGTCACCGCGTAGCCACCGGTCGTATTTAAGTTACTCTGTGCCAACGCCTCATGCACGTCATGCAAACTAACCCCGTGCTCCAACAGCGCCGGCGGATCAATCAAAACCTGATACTGCTTCCGGTCGCCTCCCTGAATAAACACCTCCGCCGCGCCGGGTACTTGCAACAACCGCGGCCGCACCACCCAGTCGGCAATCGTACGCAGCTGCATTGATTGTTCGATTGCGGTTGGCTGGTCAACCGTGATCGTACGAGCAAACTTTTTACCGTTGACCATGTTTTCAAAGCTAACCGAAATGGATTCATCAGCGAACTGAATATCCAAAACCGGTTGCTTTTGCCACGAATCAAAGTCGCGCGATTCCGACTTCCACAACACGGGCTCGGTTTGGCTGTTAACTTTTGAATCATACTCCAGCCAA
>CAZKTR010000071.1:0-11901 GCA_964555525.1 uncultured Pirellulaceae bacterium | reverse complement strand
TGCCGGTGCCAAGGTCTTTCGCAGACACGTTCAAAATACCGTTTTGGTCGATGTCAAACTTAACTTCAACTTGTGGCACGCCACGCGGAGCCGGTGGGATGTCGGTCAAATCAAACTTGCCCAACAATCGGTTGTTCACTGCCATCTTGCGTTCACCTTGGAACACTTGGATCGTAACCGCAGTCTGATTATCCGCAGCAGTACTGAAGGTCTGCTTCTTCTCGGTCGGGATCGTCGTATTACGCTCAACCAAAGCAGTCAGCACACCGCCTTCGGTTTCGATGCCCAATGTCAGTGGAGTAACATCCAACAGCAAAACGTCTTTGCGGTCGCCGGCTAAAACCGAACCTTGGATCGCAGCACCCAAAGCAACCACTTCGTCCGGGTTCACTCCACGGTTAGGGTCTTTGCCGAAGATCGCTTTGACCATCGCTTGAACCTTCGGAACACGAGTTGAACCTCCCACCAACACGATCTCATCGATATCGCTTGGTGAAAGCTTGGCGTCCTTCAATGCTTGTTGAACTGGAGTTTTACAGCGTTCAACCAGGGGATCGACAAGCTCTTCGAACTTCGCCCGCGAGATATTCATCTGCAAGTGTTTTGGACCGCTAGCGTCTGCAGTGATAAACGGCAGGTTAATGTCCGACGACTGTGCTGAGCTCAGTTCTTTCTTGGCTTTTTCGCAAGCCTCTTGCAAACGTTGCAACGCCATCGTGTCGTCTCGCAGATCGACAGCGTTTGACTTTTTGAATTCGTCAGCGACGTAGTTGATCAAAACTTCGTCAAAGTCATCGCCACCCAAGTGAGTGTCACCGCTGGTGCTGATGACCTCGAAGACCTTCATGCCATCGTCATCGTTCAGTTCCAAAACTGACACGTCAAAAGTACCGCCGCCCAAGTCAAACACAACGATCTTTTGCTCAGACTCAGTTTTGTCCAAACCGTAAGCCATCGCGGCAGCAGTTGGCTCGTTGATAATCCGTGCCACTTCCAAACCGGCGATCTGTCCAGCGTCTTTGGTGGCCTGTCGTTGAGCGTCATTGAAGTATGCAGGAACGGTGATTACGGCCTTGTGAACCGTTTGGCCGAGGTAAGACTCGGCGGCTTCTTTGAGTTTACGAAGGGTCTTGGCCGAGATTTCTTGCGGTGTGTATTCTTTGTCGCCAACGCCGATTTTCACGTATTCGTCTGACTTGCCCTTCACATCGTAAGGGACCATTTTTTCTTCCGAAGAAACTTCACTGTGGCGGCGGCCCATGAAACGTTTGACAGAGTAAACGGTACGAGTTGGATTGGTCACGCGTTGGTTTCGAGCAGGAGCTCCGACGATCGTTTCGTCGCCGTCTGTGAACGCGATCACACTCGGCGTGGTGCGATCACCTTCTTGGTTAGCAATCACAGTTGGCTCGTTGCCGTCCATGACCGCAACCACTGAGTTGGTAGTGCCGAGATCGATTCCGATAATTTTTTCGCCTTGAGCCATTGTGCTCTCCTTAAAATTCTAAAACCTTTACGTCCACTGGGCATAACCCTGAGCAGTCGTCTGTACGGTGCGTGGCAAATACCAATACCTTGGGCCACATCAGTTATTTTCTTGGGCCAATCTCAGTTCGATCTATCGTGTAAACTAACTGCACGCGATCGGATTGAAATTGCTGTTTAGGTAGGGGGATTGGCTAAACTAGCAAGGCCGCTTCACCATTGGAGAGGTCGGCACTGCTGGGTAACCAGATTCTGAAATTGGCAGTTTGCCACTTCCGAACGATTTCAAGCAAAGTTTGTGCCAAAAGCCGCAAGAAAATTCGATCACCAGTTTTTTAAGTGAAAAACCCTCCAAATGACCTGCAAAGCGAAAGTTTGGGGCGGCAGATTTTGGCTGCCTAACATAAAATCGCTTAGCCGATGACAATTTGTCATTGCAGCTTTGACGTCGGAATTTCACTAATAAATCAACTGGAAAAACGAGTTTCTAAAGTCGGTAATGCGGTGACTTACGTATTAATAAGACTGTGCGACTGAGCTCAAAAGATGGTTTGTTGCGTAGTTGGGTCTGTTGTTGGTGAGGATTGGTCATGAATTCAGGTAGGAATTTGATGCAGCTCAATTTCAATCATATTGAACATCTCCCCCTTCTTCGGCCTTTGCATAGCGTCGGCCAATTGTGGTGCTGGTTTGTAGTTGTCGCATTACTGACAGTGAACCCTGCCGCCCACGGGCAATGGTTTCAACAAGGCTTCCCCCCGCAGCCTCGCCACTTTGGCGACACTCCTTCGCCGACCGAGATGATGGCTCGGCTGAAACTTCACAAGCAACAAGAAACGCCGCTGTTTGATTTACTGCGCGAAGCTGGCGACGATATTTTTTCGAAGCTAAGCGACGATGAAAAGAAACTAGCAGGGCGATTTGTTGAGGACATGATTCTGAAAGAAGGCATGGACTCCGACAAAGTTTCATCGCTACTGGAGCACATGAACATCAATGATGCTGCCAAACAAGCATTGCAAGACGGCATCGAACGCGCCGCTGGCGAATCGGCGATCTCGCCCGAAGACAGAAAAAAGCTGGCCAACCAAATCCGGAAACAGTTTCTACAACAATCGGATTCTTCTGGCGTGTCTCCCTCAAACACTGATCGGAACCCACCGAACTCAGATGCTGAACAAGTTGCCGGCGACTTGGCCAAACCGTTTGACGAAAAAGTCAAATCACTTCAACGGCTAGTTGATAAAATCCGCAAGCAACAGTCAGGCAGACAAGGGCAACAAGAAATTGCATCCGAAGACAAAATTAAATTGTTAAAGCGCCAATTCGATGAATTAAAGAAGCGTGTTCAAGCCAATCAACAATTTCCGCCAGCTGAAGCGAGAACCGGAAATACAAACATCCCGAACCGTGCCTCCGACCAAATCACAGGCGCACCAAACACCCCCAATTCTCAACAGCCGAACACTGCCCCAAACAGCCTCCCTCAACCACCTCGCGACCTAGCAACCTCCCCTACAGAGTCGGCAACATCACCCGAAGAACAACCGTTAAACAAATTGCTGACTCAAGAATCGTTGCGTCAACTCGAAAAGCAATTAAGCGAGCCACAACAAAAAGTCGTTTCTGAACTTAAAGACAAAATCCAGAATGGCAATGCAACTCCGCAAGAAATTGAGGATCTATTCAATGCCTTACAATCTTCTCAGTCCCCAAACGAACTCGCCGAACAGCTAGACGAAGTCGGTAAATCGATTGGTTTGCCTGCTGACTCAAGAGAAGAAATCCAGAAAGCTTTCAGCCAACTTTCTGACGACCAACGACGTTCTTTGCAGCAAACGCTCAACGGGGTTAACGAACCGATACTGTCCGATTTAGTGGGTCGCCCTGACCAAGAACAACCAAGCACTGAACCGTCAGCAGCCTCATCACAGCAACCCCCTTTCTTACCGAACGCCAATACCGACTTAGCTAACGATTCACAGATCGACCTCGGCCGAGAGTTTTTGCAGGATGCTTTGGAAACCTACAACGACCCCGACTCCGGTTATAAATTGTCGGACGCATTTCAACGACTCAAGGACCAAGCCGAAGGTGTTACCTCCGACCGCGAATTGGCAAACCTAGGAAACATTACAAAAAAGTTATTTGAAGACAGCTCAAAAATCTTTGATTCGAACTCAGCATCCCAAGCCCGCAAAAACAGCGGCGTCAAACCAGGCCAGCGCTTCGATCAATTGTTAGCTTCTGCAGCCAATAAGGCGCTCGAAGATAACGGGAACCGTAACAAACAAGAAGACGATTCTGCTTTGTCCGGTGTACTCAACCAAGCTCTCGGTGTGGCGATTGACCAAGCCGTCACTGCCGCCGCCGACAAAGATCTTAGTGTCCGCACTCACGATGCAACAACAAACTGGAATGAGCCATCCGAACTGTCCTACTTTGACAACTCGAACTGGCAAGACCAGCTTGACTTCCCGGAAGACGACGACAGCAACTTTCAGCCTTACGATTCCGCAGCGAGCCCAACGACTAACAATTCTCCCTACAGCACCAACTCTTCCGAAAGCTCACTTCAAGACTCGGCCGCGCGCCTTGGCGACGCGTTCTCGGACTTCAAGTTCGACGGGCAGACTATTTTCTACGCCGTCGGCCTAATTACTCTATTAGCTGGTTGCATCTACCTACTCAGCCGGTTAATGCAACCCGTTAGCGAAGAAGAATTGAAGCAACGTGCACTGCAACGAAAGCTAAAAGCTAATTCCGCCAATCCAAAGGACCTTGTCGAGGCTGTCGACTTGTTTTTGTTGTCACGCTTTGGTGCTGCTTCGTCATGGTGGAACGCCAAGCATGCCGCCACTCAGATTTCCGAGGTTCAGCCTGACTGGCGAGACAAAGTAGCTTCGCTGTTTCAAGTTTATCGCTGGTCTCGGTATCAAGCAAACGGTCAAGCCAGTGTCTCGCCGGAACAAAACGATTTGGTTAAATCGACATTGCGAGAACTAAGCCAGGTTCCCATCGAATCCTTCGACAAATCCAATTCGTCTCCGGATGAAGCTCAGGACGCCGAGGGGCAGTCGTAATGCAACGAGTTCGATTAAACGCATTTCCAGCGATTATCTGCCTCGCCGGCTTCCTAACGCTGCTAACGACTCGCATCGGTTTTGCACAACAACCGACGTCTGAAGACTGGGCGTTCGGCTACGAAGCCTTCAATCTGCTGCTGCAGGAGTCAGACATCGAGATCTGCGATCGCAGAGAATGGTTCTCTACGCCTGCTGACGAAAAAATTGCGATCTTTATCAACCCGAATTCGAATGAAAATTGGTCGCAAGCCACTCGCAGCGTTCCTACATTAGTGATGTCCTTACGTGCCAGAGATCCCAAAGCGAAGTTTCGGCCGTCGTTAGGTCTCGTTGATGAAAACAAACCGCAAAATTTTTACTCGTCACGAGACTGCCCGATCGTCCGCCCCGAATCAACTCACGAAGTATTCTTAGGAGTCGATTCATTGATTTGCAACACTCCGGGCTACCTCGCGCTAGTATCCGAACAAACCATTTCCGACAAGCAGTTTTATCCTCCAACAGCGACTCGTCGAGGTTTAAAACGTCAAATCTTTTCAGCGCTGGCCGAAGGCCCCACGAAACGAATGTGGGTGGCCGATCCGCAACTGTTTTCTAATCAAATGATGTTCAAAGGCGACGGCCTACGTTTCGCCGACAACACAATTCGCTGGCTATCGGACGACTACCGTCGAAAAAAAGCACTGCTAATCATTAATGGCGTTGAACAATCGGCAGTCGACCCCAGCGACCTAGAGATCCTGACACCGATACCAACTCATGATGAAGTCATCCAAGCCCTCCAAAAGCTGCCGCGAAATGAGATCCTCAAGTTCGCAAATTCGGTTGTGCAGCTAAGTGAAGACGAAAATATTTTGAACGACGTCGCTCACAAATACACCGATGGTCTGCAGGACGGGCAAGTCTTGCGATTGATTATCTTTGCGCTTTTTATTAGCTGTTTGGCATTTGGGCTGGTAACCTACTTTTGGCAACGTCGAATACGGCGGCGAACTTCCAGCGTAGTGACTGGCCGGCGACAACAAAGATCAACCAAACGCGAAGGCACCTCAGAAGCAGCGGAACGACAAGCCGCTGCGTCGTTACTATTGAACGCATTTTGCCTAGAAGTTGCCAAACGACGCTTGGCCGACTGGCCCGAGTTCCCGACGCCGATCGTTAGTCAAGACAGCAATAATCTGGCCCGACAAGCCACCAACGAAATGGCAGACACGTACTGGAAACTTCGCACTAAACCAAAATCCTACTGGACTAAAGAAACGTTGGTGGACCTTGAACTAGCGACCAACCACTGGCGACAATTGATTTTGAATAACGAAATCACGATGGAAACGACACCCGCATAAAAATGGCTCGCCTGAGCCCCCCTGCCTTTTTACGGCAACGCTTGGCAGTAATTTAAAACGATTCACGTAAATAAAGTTGACTTTAGACAACAAAGTATAGATGACACACGCTCCGCAAATAAATCCCCAACCCGCGTCAACGGACTTGAATGGCTTAGCCACCCAAGCCAACCAATTACTGGCTAATACTCAAGCGATGCTTGGGCAGAGCCTAATCGACATGGCGACTCCGATCGAACTGGTAATGATCGCCGCGGCCGCACAAGGCCACGTGCTGCTAGAAGGCGTTCCCGGCACTGCCAAAACAACGCTCTGCCGAACACTGGCCAGTGCCGTTGGATTGGATTTCCGGCGAATTCAGTTCACGCCCGACCTGTTACCGTCGGATGTAACCGGCACCAAAATTTTAGATCAAAACAAATCAGAATTTGTTTTGCAACCTGGACCGATCTTTTGCCAGTTGCTACTGGGGGATGAACTCAACCGAGCCCCCGCGCGAACGCAAGCGGCATTGCTTGAAGCGATGCAAGAGAACCAAGTTACAATCGAAGGTGACACGCTCCCACTGCCGCAACCGTTCATCGTGCTAGCGACGCAAAACCCGGTTGAGCAAGAAGGCGTTTATCGTTTACCTGAAGCTCAGCTTGACCGGTTTTTGTTCCGCGTCGACGTAGGCTACCCGAAACGAAGCAGTGAAATCGATTTGTTGGATTTACAGGAACGCACTCCACCGAAGATGCAACAGATTTGCGATGCAAAAACACTGTTAACACTACAAAAAGCAGTCCCTCTGGTCCATGCAACGCAAGAAATCAAAGAGTACTTAGTCGACCTGACCCGAGCGACGCGAGAACATCGCGAGGTGTTGTTGGGAGCGAGCCCACGAGCGGGAATTTACTTGTTAAAGGCGGCGAGGTCTCGAGCGTTGTTTGCGGGCCGAAATTTTGTCTCTCACGAAGACGTCCAAGCGATGGCCGGTCCAGTTTTAGAACACCGAATTATCATGCGCCCTGAAGCTGAGTTGTCGGGTCACGCGGCGAGCGACTTAGTGCTAGACATATTGCGCAGCGTTCCGATTCGAGAGGCGTAGGCGAGATGCTTACCGTACGCAGTAGCTTGTTGATTTGTTTGTCAGCAGCTGGATTAGCATTTGGCGTCCTGCTGAAGCAAGAGACCGTTGCGCTGACTAGTTTGGCAATTTTATTGTTAATCTGGCTGCAGTGGCTGGCGTTTGCCACGATGCGCCGGTCAACTCGAAAGTTCCGAGAGAGCATTGAACGCTTGATCGACAACCAAAGCGATGCGACCGTCACGATGGTGACCGACCGAACTTACGAGGTCGAACTCCGATTTGATTTGCGCAAACTTCGTCCGGGGTACCGGATTACGATCCAAGATGTCGTACCTGACGGTTTTGTCGTTTCCGGATTGTCTCAAATTGTATTTGAATCTCCCGTTCGCGGATTCTGGCCTTCAGGTTCAATCCGGTCGGACGAGTCGCGGCACAAATACGAGCAATCATCTGAACAAAAATCAAAACCGCGTGGTCGACACATAGCGAGGCTCAAGTATCTGGTAGAAACACCTGTGTGCGGGAAGTATATTTTCCCAGGCATTAAACTTGAAATTGCGGACATGATCGGCTTCTTTCGCACCCAGCAGTTCGTTTCGTTCGAGCAAACGCTGACGGCGCTGCCTTTTTTGATTCGCCCGCAAACAACCGTATCGGTTCTGAAACATAACAACTTGCAGCAGCACTTAGGCCATCACCGTCATCGCAGTGCGGGCATTAGTTCGGAGTTGCACGGGATTCGTGATTATCGGCCTGGTGATCCACCGCGTTCAATCGCTTGGAAAGCAACTGCGAAGCTCGGCAAGATAATGACAACCGAGTACGAAAACGAAGTCCCCGTTCGCGCGACGTTGCTGGTTGATTTGGGCGGTTACCAGTTCGAAGGACGACCGCTGGCGTCAGCGGGAGACCGCGCGATCGGCACAGCTGCTTCGATTGCTCGTTTATTGCTTGCCGATCGCGATCCGGTGGCAGCGTTGTTAGTCAATGACGAGCAAACGATTCGAGTTAAACATGGTTGTGGCGAGCGACACCTAGCGAAGTTGATGCAGTTTTTAATTCGGTTTTCTGATACTCACCCTCCAATCTCGCATTTCCATTTTGGAGACTTGATCAAGGTTGTGTTCGAACACGCGTTGTTGCGATTTCCAGAGTTGATGGATGAAAAGTACAACCATGGTCGGTTGCCTTTCAAATTCTTTAGCTTCGGTGCCATGGAAACCGATTACCACTGCCGGCCTGTAGCGATTCTGTTTGAACACATTTACCAACTGCCAATTGGAACGGCGATCCGACTGCAATATAACGAAATGGAAATGCGAGAGTACTGCTTGCGTTATGCTTCTGATTACGCGCTCGAGTCTGCATCAACTTCGTTGGCTTTGGACCCGCCTTACCAAGATGTTGGCCAGTGGATCAATGCGAGGAACCGGAACTGGCTGGAGCTTTCAGAAAAACTCAATCAATTGCGAACCCAAGCGAAAGAAAACGAGTTGTTCGTGATCATCGCGCCCGAACCGCATGACTTGTTGAGCCTAGAGTTGATGGAAGCGGCGATCAAAAAAACAGTCGCGTCCAAGCATCGATGCATTTTCATTGCTCCAGAACCGCCGCCGATACCAGACAACTTTTCGGATCCCATTGCGGCGAGGATTTTCAAACGATACCACGATGACAGCTACCGGAAAGCCGAAAGCGAGTTAGGTTCACGTTTGAATTCGATTGGTGTTGCGTTTTCCAGAATCGACAACCCTGAAATAATGCAACTCGTGGCCACTGAAATCGGCTTGTTGCAATCGGGAGCCAGACGCGGTGCAGGCCGAGCAAGGGCGATTCGATGATTCGTGAAAATCCAGACTTGAAAATAGACTCAGACGAAAACTTCATCGAAGCAGCTCAGCTGATGGGAAGTCAGCGCCGACCGGTTGCTTGGCTGCTGGCAATCCAAATTACGTTGCTGGGCGCAATGCTAATTGGGTTAGCGAGTCCTCCAAGGATGCCGGCGGTCGCAATGTTTGTCTTGCTGGCAGGCTTTTTGCGGTACGCAAACTCGGTTTGGTTGACGGCGTTTTTGGTACTCACGGTAGGCGCCAGAATTTTTCAAACCACTTTTCAACAAGAATTTTTCGTCGAAAGCGATTTGATACTAGACTGCGTTTTGAGCATATTGACGCTGGTCGCCAGTTTCCGATACATCGAACTACGGAGCTATAGGCGAACGTTTGAACTCGACAAAACCTATCGCCGGCTGAAAACAACTAGCACATCAAGCGTAATATATGGGGTGAGCACTGTGATGGGACAACTTGTTCGGCGTCAATGGTACCTTTCAATTCTCGCGATGTTCGCCGCGTACCTGCTATTGTGGAGCATCCCGACAACCAAGCAATGGACGCAAAAGTACTGGCTCGATCCAACTGGCGGCCGGTTTATCTTTTTGGGCTTGGCATTGTTCTTGGGCTGGTTTATTTGCCGAGCGGTGTTTTCGATGTGGGACTGGTTTTGCCTGACTCCCAAACAGGCCGACGTGGCGATGCGATCATGGGCCAATCGTGAGTTTTGGTCACCGATGGCGGGCGTGGAGCGACGGCGAAGTAATCTGCGAAAGGCCGATTACGATGATGACTAACTAATTAATATAAGTGCCTTGTGATACAAATTGTGAAGTTTACGGTTTTGAGAAATTTTGACGGCAGAGTTGAGGAAAAGAAATGATTGGATTTAATGAATTGTTAGGGATTGTTTTTATGCTGATCGGATTAGCCTTGATTGGGGTTTTGTTGATCTTGGCACTCAACCGCGCAATTTTTGAAGCTGCAGCCCTGTCGTTTCCAGCTGCGATCGTATTTCGAGCCGGTGTGGGTCTGTTTCGGATGGGTACGGCGGCTCGGATCGCAATGAAACTGCACAAAACCGATCGCGGTTAGTCCTTGTTGGATGTTACGAGAGAGTGTGCCTAAAACCACGCTAAACTGACAACCAGCCTCCATTTCAACGAAGGTCAACTCTTAAAATTGGGTTGAACAAGTATTTTTTGATTTATTATGAAACAACACGAAACCCACTGCCTTTTCATAGGTTAAAGCAAATGATGGGCAATAACTGCCTGAATATGTTCGATGCCGCCGTAAGTTTAGGATCCAACATAACCCAAACCTAGCTCGCTAAATACGGGCAGCTAATCCCCACATTTCAGACAAAGTTTACGGAGTATTTCATGTTTAAGTCAGCTCACAGCATTTTAATTGCGGCCTCAGTGGCTTTGATGATGTTTGGTTATGTTTCTCAAGCGGATGCTCAGCGCGGCGGCCGAGACCAAACGAACGAACTGTCTTTGCTGGGCAACGAAAAAATCCAAGAAGAGCTTGAACTAGTCGATGATCAAGTCGAAGAGATCAAAGAACTCAGTGACGAGATGCGTACTTCGATGCGAGAGATGTTCAGTGGTCTTCGTGAGACCATGAGCGGTGCGAGCGACAAAGAGCGTCGCGAGATGTGGGGTGAAATGCAAAAAGAAATGGTAGAGCGTTACGAAGAACTGACCCCAAAAATCGAATCCGTTTTATTGCCGGCGCAAGTCCAGCGTTTGGCCGAAATCAAAATGCAGGCGACGCTTCGCCGATCAGGTGGCTTGACCAGCGAACGCGGTAGCCAAGTTCTCAAAAACCAATTGGACATCAGCGACGATCAGTTGAAAGCGATGAAGGAGAAAGCGACTGAAGTCCGTGAGTCTCTGGCTGCCAAAATGGCAAAACTCCGCAAGGAAGCCGAAATGGAAATACTTTCGGTTCTAGACACCGATCAGCGTGAAAAGTACAAAGAATTGATGGGCGAAGCTTATGACGTTGATAGTCTGTTTTCGCGTAGCGGGCGTGGCGGCGGCAACCGAACACGTGGCGGTGCTGGCGGTAACAACCGAGGTCGTGGTGGACGCGGTGACGGTGACAACAAAAGTGGCGATAGCGACGAAGCCAACTAAGCATTTCGCTTGCCTGCCCTAATCGGCGTAGGCCAGAAAATAGATTCAATCAAGCCAAGCGGTAACTGCCGCTTGGCTTTTTTTACGACATTGCTCCTGCTCTCAGATCACAAGCGATCTTAGTTGGCTGGTTTATTCAAATTACTGGCATGGTTTTCCTAAAAAGAACACGAATTGCGAAACTTAAGGCGGAAAAATCGGTTTAACTGTTGGACTTTTGCCCTGTTTTGTCGAATTGTCGCTCAGCTAAGAAACCCACCCTAGCTGTGCTACCGATACAAGGGAAAGCATCCGGTAAAAATGTTGGCCACCGTTGAAGGCAGCCAGTGACTAACCAATCACTGATTGGGGATCAATACTTGTTTTGCCGGCCGCACGTCAGTTCCACCTTCACTTTTAAATAAACGCCGCCATGCAAATTTCTCAAGCTCTTATTTCTCGTGGCATGGTCTCCGAGCAAGATTTCATGGATGCCCAAAGCAAGGGTGGCGACGTGATTGCAACGTTAGTCAGCACTGGTGTTGTTGAACACCAAGCTGCCATGGATGTCTTGGCTGACGAAGCGGGCGTTGAGTATATCGATTTGACGAAGGTCGAAGTTGATTTGAGCTTGCTGGGCCTGTTCCCGCAAAAGATTATCTACCGACACATCTTGTTTCCCGTTAGCCGTACCGAAGATTCATTGACCGTCGCTACCGCGGACCCCATGGATTATTATCCTTTGGATGAGATCAGCAGCGCGACGGGCTTGGCAATCGTGCCTGTGCTGGCCGATCGTTCGGAGATCGAGAAACTGATCAAGACGCACCTTGGTGTTGGCGGCGAAACGATCGAAGGCCTGATCGAACAAAAGATGGACGCTGGTGTCGAACTGCTGGAAGCAATCGAAACCGATGGCAGTGAACTGTCGGAGATGGCTCAAGAGGCCAGTGT
>CAZKTR010000070.1:0-11916 GCA_964555525.1 uncultured Pirellulaceae bacterium | reverse complement strand
GCCAGACTTCGGGCGAATTGCCGGTACTCCTGAACTCTGGCGAGTCCAGCTACGTTGCCGGTGTTCGCCACTTTTGTTACTTGCCAATGCAAAAGCGGCCGAAGACGAGGTCGAGGATGTCGTCGGTGTAGACGGTGCCGACGACTTGCCCAAGTGCGTTTAAGGACTCGCGAATTTCGGCGGCGACGATTTCGTCGCCCAGTTGGCTGTTGGCCGCGCCGATGGCGGCGTCGAGTGATTCGGCGGCTTCGATCAAACTGGTGCTGGCGCGCTGGACGGTCGATCCAACGACCGAATCGCCCGCATCGCAACGAAGGGATGCGGCAATTTGTGCGCCAAGCTGTTCCAAGCCACTGCCGGTGATACTGCTGGTTGGGATGAGTTTTGGGTTTTTACTGGGCTGGTTGTTTTTAAGTGAGCTGCTGGTTAGTCGAAGGGATTCACTGGTTGACGGCAAGTGGCCCACGAGCAACTCGATTTTGTTTAGCGCGATCAAGTCGTGGGGGCGTAGGTTTTGGATTTGCGTTTGAATCCACTG
This sequence comes from uncultured Pirellulaceae bacterium, assembly GCA_964555525.1. Taxonomy (GTDB): domain Bacteria; phylum Planctomycetota; class Planctomycetia; order Pirellulales; family Pirellulaceae; genus Mariniblastus. The sequence goes on along the minus strand of CAZKTR010000070.1, from coordinate 11,378 downwards.
GGTTGCCGAGGACTCGGGATCGACGAACGCGACGGATTGTGGCGAGTCGTTAATCGGTTGAACCATTTGGGCGTCGATGCAAAGGACTCGTAAATCTGCCACGGATTCTTGTTGGTTACGATGTTCTTGAGCACTGGCGGAAATCTCACCGGTGGCGGTTTCAAACCCCGCCGTGTCAATCAACTCGACGGAAACTTGATCAAGCGTCACCGCGGCCGAAATATAATCGGTGGTCGTCCCCGCGATCTCGGTAACGATGGCTTGATCGGTATCGGTCAGTCGGTTGAACAGGCTGCTTTTTCCTGAGTTTGGCAGGCCGGTCAGAACGACTTTGGGGCGGTCTCCGTCGACGTGGCGCCCGCTAATTTGTTGAATGACTCGATCAAGCGACTCTTTGCAATCGCCTAATTGATTCAGCATCTGCTCCTGCGAGATAAACTGGATGTCTTCTTCTACAAAATCCAAACCCGCTTCGACTTCGGCCAGCGTGCTGAGTAGTTGCGTTCGCAGGCCGCCGAGTGGACCGGCGAGGCCGCCTGCCATTTGACGGAGAGCGACGTCGAATTGGTTTTGGTTTTCCGCATCGATCACGGCCAATACGGCTTCGGCTTGGGTTAGGTCCAATCGTCCAGATAGGAACGCGCGGAGCGTAAATTCACCCGGTTGAGCGAGTCTGACGCCGGATTGTTGTAACGTGGCAACGATTTGTTGCAGGATCGGCGTTGAGCCTAAGGTATGAATTTCGACGGTGGGTTGTCGCGTGTAGCTACGTTGGTCGGGCCAGATCAAAGCAGTGATCGGCAGCTGGACGTCGGCTTCGAGTGTGATTTGGCCGTCGACCGATTGCGCTCGGTCGAGGTCTTGCCAATGTTCAGTTGATGTGAAAACGCTCGCCAGCGAGGGCAATGCGTTGGGGCCGGAGATTCGAACAATCCCACGCACCGCTGCTCCTGAAGCAGAGCTGATTGCAACGATGGTTTCTTGAACGTCCCACACTGAATTACTGTCCGCGCTTTTTCAGGCGTTTCTTGCGATCGGCTTTGGTTCGTTTAAGCTCTTCGGCCTTTGACATTCGCTCGGCTTCTTCTTTCATGGTCAGCGCCTGTTTGCGTTTTTCAGCTCGACTTGGTTTGGTTGGTTTCGGACCGTCTCCATCGATGTCAGCAAACTGATCGGTGTCGAGTTTGGGCTTTGGAAGCAACTTGCGTTCGATCACCGACCATAACGAACTGGTGATGAAGTACAGGCACAAACCTGAGGGGACTTTGAAGAACATGAAGCCCATGAACAGCATCATGAACATCATCATTTTCTGCATCATCTTTTGCTGGTCGTCAGTGGCCGGCGGGGTGAACAGTTTCTGTTGCAAGATGAACAGGAACATGGTGATGATCGGCAGGATGTTCAGGTACGGGCCCAAGTAGCCGGTTTCGCTGGCCAGCCAGCCCGGCATCCACGACTGCCAGTTGAGGAACTGGTCGGGGGCAGCGAGGTTGCTGCACCACTGGAGTCCCGGGATGAAGGGTTGGTCGCGTAGCGCGATGTCGACGTTGAGTGCTTTGTAGAGTCCGTAGAAAATCGGCAATTGGAAGAACATCATGAAGCAACCACCGAGCGGGTTGAACTTGTACTTCTTGTACAATGCTTGCGTCGCCGCTGATTTTTTCTCGAGGTCGGTGCCGTACTTTTCGTTGATTTCTTTGATCTGCGGCGATAGGTGCTGCATCATTTGGGCGTTCAAAGCAGCTTTACGCGAAAACGGAATCATGATGCATCGGACCAATACCGTTAGCAAAATGATCGCGAGGCCGTAGCTGGTTTTGAAAGTGATCCAGTAAAAGAAATGCAGGACTTGTAGCAAGATCATCGAACACCAACCGAACCATCCAAACTTTCGTGCATTGGTCAGTTCGTAATGTTCTAGTACATCGATGTCTTTTGGGCCGCAAAAGATATCAAAGGATTGCTTAAAGGATGAACTAGCTGGGATGTTCGTCGACGTTACCATCTGGAAGGAGCACGGGATCAATTTGCTTAATGAGGCATTTTTGGGAAACTCTGGCAGGTCACCACGGCGATTAACCGGGTAGGCTTCAACGCTGTCCACGGTAAGGAACTCACCTTCGGGGACCTGTGGAATCAAGCTCACGTTAAAGTAGTGCGAGTCAACACCGGCAAACTTCAAGCGGCGATCGTCAGGATTGGCCGATAGTCGATCGCAAATGGGTTTTGGGGTGGGTTTTGAAGACTTGGCATCTTCTACGATCTCCGGTCGCCCCCAAAAGATATCTTCGTTTTCGGCAGTGGCTCCAATGACGTCGCGAGCACCGGCGGTGTAGAACACCGCCGCCTGGCGGCCGTGGATTTTGTTGGCGAACCACCATGTTTCTGCCGAGACTTCGGTCGGTCCGCCGAGTTCGTAAGCGAGGTTGACGTCTTCGGTACCGCCGTTTTTGATCTCGATTTCCAGTTCAATGTGGAAGGTGCGAGAGTTTAGGTTGTGGATGTCAACTTGCTGGATTTTTGGCAGGCGATATCGTTTGAAAACGGTAATCGGCCCGTTGAGTTCTTGCTTTTCTAAGTTGGCTTCAGGGATGTCAAACTTTAATTCGACCAACTGATCGGTCGTGTTGTCGGTCAACTCCCAGCGGCCTTCCCGCATGGCCGTGTCCAAGTCTTCCCAGCGCTCATGGACTTCGCCGGGCTTGATCAAGCTAAAGATGAAAGATTCGGGGTAGTCAAAGTTTGGATCGACCAAATTCGACTCGGGGCGAATAATCGCAACTGGTTTGTCGGTAAGGGTTGCGGTCAGCGTTTGTTTGGCACCGCCACGTTCAATGCCGACTTGGATGGTGTCGCCGGCTTTGGTGTTTTCGTGCAGCCAATCTTCAAGAGCTTCGCGTCCGACGATTGGTTTGTCGTTGAGCGATTCGATGATGTCATCGGTTTGCAAGCCAGCGATCGCGGCGGGGGTGTGACGACCGACCGCGACAACGGTGGTTTTACCGGAGGCGTCAACGGTGTTGAAGCTGCCGAGGTAGCCGCCTTTGGTGGCGAGGTCACGAAAGCATATTTGTTGTTTCGTGTTGCGGAAGTTCAGTTCGACTTGGTGAAGTGTGCCACCGTTTTGGTTTACGGTTACTAAGAAACGATCACTGCCGTCGGGGTTCAATGATCCTAGTTTGACGAACGCGGGTGCGGGGGGGGCGGTTGGTGTTTTGTCTTCTTGGCCGTCTTTTGAATTACTATCTGAGGTTTCTTCGGCTTGTTCAGTGCCGTTGATTACCGCGTTTGGGGACTGTGTATCTGCATTGGGAGTGGTGTTTTCACTCGCCGCTGGATCTTCTTCGCTGAGAGTCGCAGTGGTTTCGCTGTTTTCCGCTACCGGAACATCGGGCTTGGGCCCGTACAGGTTTTGCAGCAGCATGGCTCCGAGCAAAATGGTCGAAGACAAAATTATAAAGGTAATTGCTCTTCCGCTACTCACTAGTAGTTTCCGCAGGTGAATTCAGACTTGAGATGGTTATTGCTGTTATGCCCGCCAGCAATCGAAGCCCCAGACGGTCGAAAAAACCGTTAAAAATGGACCGCTCAATGTTGCTCGCACGCACTGCACGAGCTCAATTAATCGGCTCGTCTTAGTCGCGTATTCTCTGATGAACGGCGAATATTGAAAAGGGGGCAGTTTTTATCCGTGTATGCAGGAGATAGACGGATTTTTAGGGCAAAGCGGGCTGTCTTGTTGTTGACCGGGTTGGTGGAGGGCATGCGACTTAACGACGCGTGTTGACATGCAGCGGAGTCAAACGAAAGACGTTGGGCTCGCCCTGTTGCTCCTTGAAATGCAAGCTTTTGAAACCGGTCTTTGTTCGCTCACATCGTACGTTCGGACAGGCGGTGGGTTCTTTAACACAAAGTTCAAGTTGTTGTTAGCGAAATTGCTGAAAACGTCGGAGCGAATATTGAACGAAAAAGAAGTGGACACGCCTCCGCGAAGCGACTGAGAAATTTGTGACTGCAAAAGTCCACCGCCACAATCGCAAAGAGGGCGGTTTCCAATGACCTCCGTCGTCGTCGCTCGGCACTTGGTCCTAGCGAGCTTCCCACCTCAAAGCAGTATGCTCGGTTAAATGGGGCTGACTTTTGTTGGGCACGCATTTTTGTAGTACAAAGCACTCATCAACGAAAAAGGGTGGCCAACTTTCGTTGACCACCCTTTTTTGTTTTCATGATGCGACGCGTTTAAGTCGCAAACGTCTAAGCTTAACCAACTTGAACGTTTTCAGCACATGGGCCTTTTGGACCTTGTGCTTCATCAAAAGTGACACTCTGACCTTCGCGTAGATCGTCGAAGTTAGTTCCGACAACGTTTGAAGAGTGAAAGAACAAGTCCTTATCACGTCCAACGTCGATGAATCCAAAACCTTTGTCAGTAAGTCGCTTAATAGTACCTTCAGCCATCTTTATAAATCCTCTTGGGGTGTACAGCACATCAGTGCCAATTAACTGGCACTTCTTCGTTCTGGGCCCACCACTTTGTGAGCCGACTCAATGCCTGCAAGCACCAATATATGGGTAATGGCACCGACATGTAGCGCCTTGGGGAGTTTTTTTGAATATTTTTCGACAAACTTACGGGAATATGAAGCGATACCAGCAAAATTTTGAATCTTTTTCGGATTTGCCTCCAAAATACCGGAACTAAATCGCCTCGATCATATGACTTTGGCTCCCAAAATCTCTGCTTGGTTTTGATTTGCCAGCGCGGTTGGAGCTAGTCCTTTCGGGCATCGCTGTGTTATGGCTGGGGTAGTTTTGAGGTAGCCCGCGTTTCCTGGGTCGACCTGAACCGAAAGGGGTTGGTTCTCTTCTATTTGAACGAGCTGCTGCCCGCCGGTGACAATTTTTATTGCGGGCACTATTATGAAGGCCATGCAAGATGCACTGTCGCAACAAGCGGTAGCCGATCATTTGTTGGCGTTGCCAAAAGAGTTTTCTGAGCGACCAGAGTTTATCGAATGTGTGGCAGCGCTTCGTGAAGGAAAGCCAGCGACGTTCGATTCAGTCTGGGGGTCTGCGTGCGCGCTCATCACGGCGACACTTGCGACAGTGGTTGAGCAAGTCGTTGTTGTCACGACTGACAGTCGTGCTCAAGATTTTTTGATGGATGATTTGTCGTCCTTCTATGATGGCCAGATAGATCGATTCCCATCGCACTTGCCGGGCGACGCTGCAGCGACTGCGATCGATCCGGAATATGGTGAGCGTCTGCGGTTGCTTAAGTCGGTTGGCAATCGAGATGCTGGATCGATCATTGTCGCGACTGTGCCGGCATTATTGCAGCCGACGCCGGCGAAAGAATCTATCTTTGGTCACGCCAAAAAAATTCGCGTTGGCGATCAGTTGGACGTCGAAGAGTTCATTGCGTGGTTGTTGGAACACAAATTTCATCGGACGACTGCGGTCGAGTTGCCGGGTGAGTTTTCGATGCGAGGTGGCATCATTGACGTGTTTGCCACCGATTGGGAAGCCCCCGTGCGAATCGAATTGTTCGACGATGAAATCGAATCGCTGCGGCAGTTTGAGACCTCGACGCAGTTGAGCAACGCGAACTTGCAAGAGATCGAGGTTGCTGTGGTGTCGCACGATAAAGTTGCCGATAGCAGTTTGTTCGATTTCCTTCCTGAGGCAACGGTTGTGCTGTTGCATGAGCCCGAGAGTTTGCTGGAACATTGCAACCGCTATCTCGAACGCAGTCCCGAAGGCGAGCGACTCTATTCGTGGGACAGCCTGAATCAACAGTGGGCGGGGTTTGCTTTGGCTTCGGCCAGCCAAGTGACAACCGGCTTCGCGGGGGCTCGCTGGCAGCTTCCGATTGATTCGGTCGAGAAGTTCAGTGGAGATATCGGTGATCTAAAGTTGCAAGTGGATCGTTTGTACCGCGATACCGGCAAAGAGCAAGAACTGTATGTGTTGGCAAAAGTCGAAGGCGAGTTGCCGCGGGTGCGAGAGATTTTGTCGTCGACGGCGGCTGCGTCGCAAGGGCATTTGCACTTTGGCGTTGGTTGTGTGCACGCGGGGTTTCGGATTCGTGACCAGCGACAAGTGATCGTTGGCTGTGATCAAATGTTCCATCGAACCGAACTCCGGCGGACGGGTAAAAAGCGGCTCAGCAAAGCAATCGATAGTTTCTTGGATTTGCGAGAAGGCGATTTGGTTGTGCACTTGGCACACGGTATCGGTCGTTTTCGTGGTTTGGAGATGCTGGACAAAGACGGCCAGATGACCGAACACTTGGTGCTGGAGTTCTACGGTGGAACTAAGTTGTACGTTCCAGCGACCAAAATCGATCTGGTGCAAAAGTACATTGGCGGTAGTAAGACGCGACCGGTACTGGCCAAGATCGGTGGCAAGTCGTGGGTGAAGCAAAAAGCCAATGTCGAATCAGCGATCGCCGATATGGCCGCCGAGATGATCGAATTGCAGGCTCAGCGAAGTGGCCGCGCGGGAATTGCGTTCGGGCCCGACACCGATTGGCAGCACGAGTTTGAACAATCGTTTCCGTTTCGCGAGACGGCTGATCAATTGACTGCGATCGAGGCAATCAAGCACGATATGCAAACGCCCGAGTCGATGGACCGGTTGTTGTGCGGTGATGTCGGATTTGGAAAAACCGAAGTTGCGATGCGAGCGGCGTTCAAAGCGGTAGAAAATGGCTATCAAGTTGGCGTGTTGGTACCGACGACGATTTTAGCCGAGCAGCACTTTAAGAGTTTTAGCGAACGGATGAGTGGGTTTCCAATTCGAATTGGAAAACTGTCGCGGTTTGCAACGACTAAGGAGATCAATGAAACGAAAGCCGGGTTGGTTTCGGGGGCGGTTGATATCGCCATCGGGACGCACCGTTTGGTTTCCAAAGACATCAAGTTCTGTAACTTGGGTTTGGTCGTGATCGATGAAGAGCAGCGGTTTGGCGTCGAGCACAAGGAGCGACTGAAAACGTTGCGCAGCGCGGTGGATGTGTTGACCATGTCCGCCACTCCGATCCCGCGAACGTTGCACATGTCCTTGGTTGGTGTACGAGATATCTCGAATCTGGAAACGGCTCCCGCAGAGCGTTCGGGCGTGCAGACGAAAGTGTTGCGGTACAACAATGAAGTGATCCGCGATGGGATTTTGCGAGAAGTCGGACGCGGAGGGCAAGTCTTTTTCGTGCACAATCGGGTCAAGGATATTCACTTGGTCAAACAACGGTTGGAGTCGTTGATCCCCGAGGTGAGTTTTCGGTTTGGTCATGGTCAGATGAATGAGCGAGACCTTGAGAACGTGATGGCCGATTTTATATCGGGTAAGTTCGATTGTTTGATCGCAACGACGATTGTGGAAAGCGGTTTGGACATTCCCAATGCAAATACGATTTTCATTAACGACGCCGATCGCTATGGGCTTTCCGATCTGCACCAACTCCGAGGACGTGTCGGGCGTGATAAACGAAGAGCTTATTGCTATCTGTTGATCGCACCGCAAAAGCACTTGAACCCCACCGCCGCCAAACGCTTGCAAGCGATCGAAACGTTCAGCGAAATGGGCGCCGGTTTTCAGATCTCGATGCGCGACCTAGAGATTCGCGGCGCGGGGAATTTGTTGGGGTCTCAACAGTCAGGACATATCGCCACGATCGGATACGAGTTGTATTGCCAATTGCTGGAGACAGCCGTGCGTCGTTTGAAGCACATGCCGGCCAAGATGAAGGTGCACGTGGAAGTCGATTTGCCAGTGGCGGCTTACTTGCCCGATGACTATGTGAACGATCGGCGACAAAAAATCGATTTGTATCGGCGGCTGACTCGGATGGAGCGATTTGACCAAGTCGACGAAATCGCGACCGAACTGCGAGATCGATTTGGTAAGTTGCCGCCACCAGCAAAACGGTTGATTAAGGTGGCGAACCTTCGATTGGAGGCTACTTTGTGGCAAATCCATTTGATCACGATGCAAGGAAAGTACCTGACTTTTAAGTTTAGTGATCGAAATCGAATTGCCCAGCTTTCCAAGGCTCGCCCAATTATAAGAATCGTAGACGACGAAACGGCGATGGTGACACTGAAAGAAACCGTGATCAAGCCCGCAAAACTGTTGGGTTTAGTCAAATCTCTCTTGCAGCCACCTAGCTAAATTTTCTATTGTCGGAGTGTTAGTTCTTAGTTGGCCCAAGGCCTTGGGTTTCAGCTTGTTAGGCACCCGACGTAAAAATAAACATGCATCGTTTCTCAAAGACTCTCACCCATCGAATTTCACATTATGTAAGCGGCACATTATGCTGTGCCACTGTCGTGGTCGCCGCTTCGGCCGTGCAGGCTCAATCGCAGACCAAGAGCATCACGCCCGACCCTTATTTTACCAGTAGTCAATCGTCGGCCAGTCAGATAAACAAACCGGCTGATTCGACCGGCCTATGGAAAGCACCGGTAAGTCTTGGAAGCAATAGCACAACCTCGGCCGGTTCCAACACGCGGTCTGGTTTTGGTTCGAGTTCTGTTGGGGCGTCAGAAAGTTCTGCCGCTTCAGTAAGCGGGTTATCCGCAGGCAGTGCTTTCAGCTCGTTGGGCAAGCCAGTTGCCAAAACGGCGAGTGCGATCGGGACACAGATTGAGGCAACCGAATCAGGTTCGCAGACACGACCGAGATCGTTGATTGTTCAAGCCAGTGGCAAGCCAATTGGCGGCCAAGGTTCAACGCTTCGGCAAGTTGGTCACCAAGAGGATACCAAGGGGGCGGCGTTCAAGCCGGGTAAGGTTTTGGCGTTGGTGGGCGGCGAGCCAATTTTTGTTGGTGACTTGATGTTCCAAATCAATCAGATCATTGAAGAGAAAATGGGAGGTGCTCCCGAAAATATAAAAGAGAAGCAACGGCAGGCCGCGATTCCTCTGCTGTTGCCGCAGTTTGTAGAATCAAAGCTATTGTATCAAGGTGCGGTTCGTGGTTTGCCGGACGGCGTTGACCTAGAAGGTATTTTCGAGCAGGTCGAAGGGCAGTTTGAACAGTCTGCTTTGCCGAAGATGATGGAAAGTGCCGGAGTGAAATCAGTCGTCGAATTCGATGCTCGGCTTCGAGGTCAAGATTACTCGCTGCGACAGTTGAAACGAAGCTGGGCCATAAAGCAGTTTACTCGTCACTCCGTTGGGCAAGCCATCGGCAGGATACCTGAAACAACCCATCAAGAAATGCTTGATCGCTACCAGGAGAAGCTCGCCAGCTACGAAAAACCTGCTCGGGCTAAGTGGGAGCAGATTGTGGTGCGATTTGATCGCACTTCTTCAAGGAACGAGGCAAAGAAAATGATTGTCGATATCGGCAATCGAATCGTGTACGGTGCAGACTTTGCAGCGACCGCGAAAGAACATTCGCATGGATACAACGCCGCTGAAGGTGGATATTGTGATTGGACGACGCAAGGTGCGTTGGCTTTAGAGGAAGTCGACAAGGCTGTTTTTGCGTTTCCGGTTGGTGAGCTTTCGCCTATGATTGAAACCAAACAAGGGTTTTATATCGTGCGGGTGATTGAACGGGAGTTGGCGAGCCGGACGTCGTTCTTGGACGCACAGGTTGATATTAAAAAAGAGATCGAAAGCGAAAAGCGCAAGGCCGCGTTTGATAAGTACGTTGACAAGTTAAGAAAAGAAATCCCAGTCGAATACTTGACCAACGAATAGAGATGTTACGTAGCCGTTGTCGCCAGACTTCGGGCGAATTGCCGGTGCTCCTGAACTCTGGCGAGCCCAGTTACGACCGCGGACGTTTTATTGGCCGATGATTTTGACGAGAATTCGTTTGCGGCGTCGGCCGTCGAATTCGTAGTAGAAGATGTGTTCCCAAGGGCCGAGGTGCAATTGGCCGTCGGTGATCGCTACGACGACCTCGCGGCCCATGATCTGTCGTTTGTGGTGAGCGTCGGCGTTGTCTTCTCCGGTTCGATTGTGCAAGTACCCGCCTTGCTGTGGATCCGCGCCTGCGTTGAAGGGCACCAATTTCTCGAGCCAACGCTCGTAGTCCGCGTGCAAGCCAGATTCGTTGTCGTTGATGAACACGCTTGCTGTGATGTGCATCGCGTTGACTAAAACCAAGCCATCTTGAACGCCGCTCTCAGAGACTAACTGTTCGATCTCACGGTGAAGCGATACGATCGCTCGACGCTCGGGGACTTCCATCCAAAGTTCTTTGGTTAAGGTTTTCATGGTTTTGTTTTTGGTTCGGTGGGCGATAAAGTAGTATGGGCGTCTAGTGAGTGTATTTCTAAACCGCGGATGGACGCGAATCAACGCGGATTTGATTTCGATTTCATCGATGTGGGGCTTGGGGTTGGCTTTTGCTGTGTTGAAATCGGCTTCGATGTATAAAAGTGTCAGCTCTTTGGGCCTTTGAGCAATCAGTTGCCGCTGAATTTGTTAGTGCGGAGTTTTTTTGGGTGGCGCTGACGCCGTCGCCTTCCGGCTAGTCGTTAAACTCAAGAGACCAATTTCTAAGCTTCCAACGGGTCGTGCGCGCCTGCGGAGGCAACAATTAAAAGCCTAAATTGAAACGCCCGTTATAAAGGTCACACGTGAAATTGCAAAACTTTGGACATAGGAAACGATTTTACACGTGGGCTTTTACGATCGTTGTCGTCACTGTTTTTTTACTCAGTCATGTTTCGTGCGACAAGGCTGTGGCTGCAATTCAGCAGGCAACCACGCCTTCGGCAAGGTTGCAGCGATTACTGAAGTACTATGACGACCACTTCGACAATCAGGAGCAGTTGTTGCAGGAACAGTTCATCAGCCCTGGCTATCACAGCGGGATCGCTCGAGGGACGACGGTGCATCCGGTTCGGGAGTCTTTCTACTACGCAATAGGATTGTTGCAACGCGGTCGGCCGGAGGATGTAAGTCGTTCGAAGGCAATCCTGACTCAGTTGTTGCCGTTGCAACAAGTTAGGCCAGATCAGTCGGGCTATGGCGCGTGGCCATGGTTGTTGGAAGAACCGCTCGAGAAAATGGATTCGGTCGACCTAAACTGGGCTGATTTTTGTGGCTCGGCAATCGCGCAAATTTTAGTCGATCATCGTCAGCAACTAAATGACGCCGATCTTGAAAAACGAATGCGAGTGGCTCTCGGTCACGCGGCGACCGCGATTCGTAAGCGCAACGTGGGACCCCAATACACCAACATTGCCGTTTTGGGCGGCGGTGTGTGTGCGGTCGCGGGCGAAGTGCTTAAGGATGAAGGGTTGCTGCGTTACGGGCGACGTCGTTTGCAGAATGTAGTGATCGAAAATGAAAAGGTCGATAGTTTTGCTGAGTACAACAGTCCGCCGTATGGCAAAGTCGTGATCGGTGAAT
>CAZKTR010000069.1:0-11922 GCA_964555525.1 uncultured Pirellulaceae bacterium | reverse complement strand
TGAAAAAAATCGAAGCAATCATCCGTCACTTTAAACTCGACGACATCAAAACTTCTCTTACTGAAGTTGGCGTTGAGGGCATGACGATTACTGAAGTCAAAGGTTACGGACGTCAAAAGGGTCATACTGAGATGTACCGCGGCAATGAATACGCGATTGATTTCGTACCCAAAGTTAAAGTCGAAGTCGTCGTACCGGCGGACCGAGCTAACGAAGTGGTTGAAAAGATCATCAGCAAAGCTCAAACCGGTCAAATGGGCGATGGAAAGATCTTCATCACCGATCTGTCCGATGTCGTTCGAATTCGAACTGGTGAACGCGGTAACGAAGCGGTTTAGTCTGAGTTAACACATTGGCTTCCAAGGAGTGTTTCTTGGAAGCCTTTTCTTTTCACCACTTATCGTTCCGGAGCTTGGCATGCGACAAAGCGTAATCGAGGCTCGTCAAGCCTGGCGAGGCGGTTGCGGCAAACTTCGTGAAGTTCATGAAGCAGGGGCTGCCGGGCTAAGTGTTTGCAATCAACTCTCTGGGTTGCTTGAGTCGGTTTTGATTCAAATTTGTCAAACCGCGTTTGAAGAGATTTCTCCGGACCTCGGGTCGCGGGTTTCGCTTACGCTGCTAGGCGGTTGTGGCCGTGGCGATATCGCGCCGTTTTCGGATGTTGATTTGATGCTGCTGTATCAAGGCAGTTTGACAGACGACATCGTAGAGTTTTCGCGGCGCATCAGCCAAGACATTACCGATTCGGGTTTGCAACTGGGGTTCAGTTGTCGCACTCCTCGCGAAGCATGCACGATGTCGTTGACCGACGCGTACATTTTTTCCTCGCTGACAGAAGCACGATTGCTGCTGGGCAATTCGGACTTGTTTGAAAACTTTCTAGGACGTTTTCAACGGATGACCAGCAAGAAAAATTCTAGCCTGATCAAAGCGATCATCGCCGCGCGAGCCAAAGAGCGACATGAATACGGCGAAACGGTTTACTTGTTGCGTCCCAACGTGAAACGTTCTCGAGGGGCACTGCGAGACATTCATTTGATTCGTTGGCTCGGGTTTGTCCGCTTTGGCGAAACCGAAATCGAACAGTTGCTTGCCAAAGGCGCGATGTCGACGGCCGATTCAACTCAGTTGCTGGCTTCACGTGAGTTTTTGTTGCGGGTTCGCAACGAGATGCACTTTCATGCCAATCGAGCAAACGATGGACTCGAACGTGGCGAACAAGTCCGTGTGGCGAATTGGTTGGGCTATGCTGGCGACGATGCTTTGTTGTCGGTCGAAGAGTTTATGCGGGACTATTTTCGCTATACAAGCCGCGTGAGCTACATTTGTGAGCACTTCATCAACAAGAGCTTGCAACATAAACAACGCGGAACTACTTTGCTCGGGTCGATGATGACCAAGCAAATCGACGAACACTTTCATGTGGGGCCGACTCATATTGGTGTTAGCGAACAGGCAATCGACGAAGTGAAGACGCAATTGGGGCAAGTGCTGCGTTTGATGCAGTTGTCCTGTTTGCACGAAAAATCAATCGAACACGGAACCTGGATCGCGATTCGCCACGAGATGCTTAAACGTAAGTCGGGCATCGAGTTCAACCAAGATTGTGCTCGCCGCTTCATGGCGTTGCTCTCCAACACCAAGGGGCTCGGCAATGCCTTGCGGCGGTTGCACGAGATGACGGTGTTAAAAAAAATCATCCCTGAATTCGCTCATGCGCGGGGGCTGTTGCAATTCAATGAATACCACAAATACACGGTTGATGAACACTCGCTTCGAGCCCTTGAACATGTGATTTCGTTCGAGCAGGACAGGACGATCATTGGTGAGACGTACCGCAACGTGCGCGACAAAAAACTGTTGCATCTGGCGTTGTTGCTGCACGACCTTGGCAAAGGTTTTCCCGAAGACCATAGCGAAGTCGGGCGGCGAATTGCCGAATCGACCGGTGAGCGGTTTGGGTTGCCTAAAGAAGACACTGAGACAATTATGTTCTTGGTGCACAACCACTTGGTAATGTCGCACTTGGCTTTCCACCGCGACATCTTTGACGAAATCATGGTAGCCGAATTCGCAGCCAACGTCGGTTCGTTGCAAATGTTATCGATGCTGTTTGTGTTAACCTTGGCCGATATCAAAGGCGTTGGGCCAGACGTGCTGACGCCTTGGAAGCTCGACCTGCTGACGAATCTTTTCAAAAGTACTAGGCGAGTTCTTACAGGGGATCACGACGGTAGGCTGGAGCCACGACTTAAGCAAATTTACGATCGCGTGTCGGAATTGGGTGCCGACGAAGAAGAGCGAGCGTGGTTGTTGGACAAGGCTGCCAACATGCCGAACAATTATTGCCTTCGGCATCCGGTCAACGAGATCGCCGAGCGATTGTTGGAGCTTAAGAACGTCGAAGACGGAATCCTATGTTGGGTGAACCCGATCCCAGAGACCCGGTTGGTTGAAATTGCAGTCGCCAAATCATCCTCGCGTCGAGCGGGAGTGTTTCACAAAGTTGCTGGCACCGTCACCGGGATGGGCCTGCAGATCCACGGTGCGGATATCAAGCCGATCGGCGACGATATGGTTTGGTATTGGATTCAGTTTGAAGACCTAATGTTCAACGATGTGCCACCTGAGAGTCGCTTAGAGGAAATTCGAGAAAGAATTTTGAATAAGGTCTTTAGCGAGGAGAGTTGGGAGACGCTTAGATTTCCAACCGTTTGGAAGAAAGAGGACAAAGTCGCCTCGGAGGCAGAACGGCCAGAAATCCAAGTCAAAATTGACAATGACACAGTGTCCAATGCGACGGTCGTGGATGTGTTCGCCAGCGATAAAACCGGCCTGCTGTACAAGATCGCAAGAAAGATCCATCAATTGCAACTAGATGTCACCTACGCTCGTACAATTTCGTACGGAATTCAAGTAGTCGGCGTGTATTATCTTACTGACGACGACGGAAATAAAATTCGTGACCGCGATCGTCTGTTAAAAATACAAGCCGAACTTCAACAAGCATTAGTCGAGTTTTTGGATCCTTAAATGCATTCTTTAATTTGTAATTCGCTCAAGCTGATTCTCCGTGCGGTACACCGCGCGGATTGTGTTCGCTGGGCGCTCTGTTTGTGTTTCATCGTGTTGACGGTCGTTAGTAGTGGTTGCCGTAAAGATAGCGCTCAATGGAAATTGGCCGCCGCTATTAACGAGGAAAGCAACGGTAATTCAGAAGGGGCCATCGAGTTGCTACAGAAGGCGCTGCGGATGGATCCGGATTCTACGCCCATTAAGCTCCAGTTAGCGCTTTTGTTGGCAGAAAACGACCAAGGCGACTTGAGTCAGATGTTGTGTAAGGAGGTTTTGGAGGACGACCCGCAAAACGAAAGTGCTTGGCTCGTACTCTCGGAATGCTTGCATCGCATGGGGCGGTTTGATGAATCGTTGGCTGCTTATCAAAAGCATGTTGCCCATGAGATCGATAAGGGCCCCAATGAGCTAAACCAACTCGCCTACTTTCGGGCGCTGGCGGGTGTCCAACTGGATAAAGCGCTGCGACAGATCAATGAAGGGATTGAAAAATACGAAAATCGATTCGTCCCCATCGGCCGACAGGAATTCAGTTTATTTGCTCCCCGCCGTCCCAGTTGGGGGGCGTATACTTCGGTGCCAATTGAAATCAATGTCCTGGTCAGCGCTGGATTGTTGTCACGGTATACTGACGATGGGCAAAAACATGTGATGGGTCTTTTGAGTGATAAGATTCATCAAGAGCAGCAGGCTTGGCTAAGTGCCAACGCTCAGTTGGATCGCCTGTACCAACTGAAAGAAAGTCAGAGTGAAGACGCAACCGAACAGGAAGTGGAAAAACGAAATAATCTTGTCAAAATGTCCGCAGAATTCGTTGACCGAGTTGCTCTTGGGAACTTACCTGTTCTGTTGGCAACACGGAGTTTGATGTTGGACGATCAAGGTCAAACTGAACTCGCCGATCTAGACCGACTTTGGCTCAAGCAAATTGGTGAGCAACCGCAAAACGTTTACAATTCCTTGCCAAAAGATCTCGAGTGCATGTGGGCGTTGTACGAAGTTCAAGCGATCTTGGATACTCGTGGTTTTATTCAGACTCAATTGCCTTGGCAGCCGACTTGGACACGCCCGAGCGGGACTGTGATGCAACTCGAAGATCGGTCGCGAATTACCTACGGCAGCTACGATCTTGCTTTGCAAGACCTCGATCTTGCTATCATTGCGGCAGAGGTTCGTCTGTTGGCGTTGAATAGCGATGCTATCAACCGAATTGAATATCCGATTGAGAGTATCCCTGGCGATAAGGTCAGTGGAGCAAAACTTGTCGCCATTTTGCGTGACCATCGTCGTCAAGCCCACTTAAAGGCTGGCCAAATCGAAGCGGCGCAACGCGACCAAGAACGAATTGAAGAACTTGGTTGGAAGAAGGACGATAACTTGTTTTAACGTTGTCGATTTTCAATTCGGGTTCGACCTAAAATCCACGGTCAGACTGAACGTCTTCAAAGCCGCGTAGTTGATAACCGATGCCTGTTTGGTCAAGCACGCGACAGAGGCCTCTCAGCGCGACCCCGAAACCGTCAGGACCGCTGAAGCCGCCGAACTGGCCACCGCCTTTGACGTGCGGTTCAAGGTCCAAGAACACCCCCGGAGCTCCACGCTTTTTCATCCGAGCCTCAAGCTCTGGCAGGAAGGAGACCAAGTCTTGGAAGATTTTCTCGTGGCCAGAATCGCCAACGTCTGCCGGCACAAAATGCTTCAACGCTTCCTCGTCAACGTGCTCAACTCGCGTACCTGGATTTGGATTGGCAAAGTCCTTGATATGAAGCCAGCCCAACCCCGGCTTCATCGCTAAATACTGCTGGTAAACCTCTTCGGTCGACAAACCCATCGTGACTAAGTTCCCGCCATCGAAAATCAACAGCATCGCGTCGTGATTGACCTGTTCATTGATTCGAGCCAAGTAGTCACCCGTTTGGCCAACCAAATTCGCTTCGACTTCTAAACCGTAAGTTAAACCATGTGAATCGCAAACGTCTACGATCTTGCCGATTTGATCGACCGCCTGTGAGAAGTGATCTTCAATGTTGCTGCCGCGAGGGTGGTAAAACGAAAATCCACGAATCAGCTTGGCCCCTAATTCGTTGGTCAATTCGCAGGCACGCGGAACATCGGCGGCGAGGTATTGATCAAAGGGACAGTAAGGCGTTGTCGTGCCATCATCGACATCCAACAATTTGACTTTGCCCAGTGGAGAACCTAACGAAGAAACGCTCAGCCCATATTCGTCGATTTTTTGCTTGACGGTTTCAAGTTCAGCGTCATCGAGTGCCATGACGTTTTTGATGCCATGGCCAGCATCGACAAATCGGATTGAAAAGAAACGCATGCCCAGTGCGGCAAAAGCCGAAAACTGTTGGTCGAGCGTTTTGTCGTTGGCGGCTTCGTCTGCAAAGCCAGAAAGTAAAATCGATGGAGCCATGGGAGTTTCCTTGCAGGGCGATGCCGTGCGTAATAAAGACGCACGCTGTGCGTATGAAAGATACGTCTATGCGTTGACCAAGTGATACAATGGTCGGTATGGTTGCATTAAGTTGTTATCCATTGTGGATGGTTATTCAGGATAGTTAATTGTAATGATTGAACTAATGCCGCCACGCGGAGTAAATTTGGCAGTTAAGGTCGCTTTTCGCGGTTCAACAACAGCCACGAAATCGTCCAGTATTCGGTTAGTAACTCGTTCATAAAAGATGCCTTCGTTGCGAAACTCTTGCAGATACATCTTCAAGCTTTTCAGTTCAACGCATTTTTTATCGGCGACGTAAGAGAAGACTAGCGTGCCAAAGTCCGGCTGACCTGTCTTCGGGCAAACCGAAGTGAATTCGGGGCATGTGATCTCGTTCACATAATCACGCTCTGGGCAGGGATTTTCAAAGGTTTCCATCAGGTCGCGGAAAGAAGTCGTCATCGTTAAAATTCTCTAATTACGAGTTGATTCAAATTGATCGTAGATTCAAATCTGTTTATTGCAGGTCCGAGCCAGCAGTGTTTTTGTGCCGGCAATCGTCGTCCGCTTGGGGTTTTAATCTGACAAGATACTCGGGTCTCGTTTTTTCGACCAGCCGTCATGTTTATTTCTGAAATCTATCATTCGCGCCAAGGCGAAGGCTTTTTGACTGGAACTCCAAGTGTTTTGGTGCGAACGAGTGGTTGCAATCTGCGTTGTGGTTTTTGCGATACGCCGTTTGCGTCGTGGAATCCCGAGGGAAAGCGGCTAACCGTCGCGGAAATTGTACAAGCTGTTCGCCAATCAGCATTGACTGCTTTGCCGCCGATGCAGCGGCAGCTCAGCGGAAAAGATTCGCCGAAGGACGATTTTCCGTTTGGCGGTTTCGATTTCTCCAAAGAAAAAAACTCGCCAAGCCAGGCGACGCGGCACGTTATTTTGACCGGCGGTGAGCCGATGCTTCAACGCGAAATCGTTGAACTCTGTGCGGATCTGCACGCTGCCAAATTTCATATCACGATGGAAACCGCTGGAACGATTGACCACAAGCTCGACTGTGATTTGATGTCGATTAGTCCCAAATTGTCGAATTCGACCCCAGAGGCCAGCAGGGCAGGGGAGTGGTTGGTAAAGCACCAGCAAGCTCGACATCGTCCAGAAGTGGTGCGTCAGCTGATCCAACGTCATGAATACCAGCTGAAGTTTGTTGTCAGTCGTCCGGCCGATCTGAACGAGATTCTCGACTACTTGGACGCCGTTGGGGATTTTGATCCCGAGCGAGTGTTGTTGATGCCCGAGGGGATTAAGCAGGAAGATCTTGACCAGCGCGAGCAGTGGATGGCGCCGCTTAGCGAACAACACGGATTCAAGCTCTGCCGTCGTTTGCACATTGCTTGGTACGGAAATTCGCGGCGGACGTGATCGTTTTGGCCGTAGCTGGATTCCCCAGAATTCAGGCGATTTGAGCCAACGGTGATTCGAGCCATTCAGGCAAATCGGAACACTGGCAAACCCGAACTCTGGCGAGCCCGGCTACAGGCTCAATAAAATTCACCGCAATACCGCGACGGCTTCCTGACAATTGGCGAGCGGGCTGTTAAATTGCACCAACTCAGCTCGTCATTTAACACACCAATTCAATCTCTCCCATGCGAAACTTCACATTTCTGGTTTTTGTAATTTTAACGTTTTGCTGCTGGGGAGTTTACGGACCTGTTTTGCATCTAGGCCAAGAGGCACTCGGCGACGGACCCAGGCAGCTGAGTTCACTCAGGCCGTTCATTTGTGTTGGCATCGCTTACTTTTTGATCGCGGTGGTGTACCCGCTGTTTGTTTTGCAGACCAAGGGTGAATCAGGGAGCTGGTCGGCTGGCGGAATTATTTGGTCATTCATCGCCGGATTGGTAGGAGCGATCGGAGCGCTGGGGATTATTTTGGCGTTCAAGTTCGGCGGCAAACCCGTTTACGTCATGCCGTTAGTGTTTGGTTTGGCTCCCGTGGTGAACACGTTTGTCACGATGACGATGGCAGGGACTTTCAAACAGGCCAAACCGATTTTTTTCGTGGGGATCGTCTTGGCTGCTTTAGGGGCTGCAGGAGTGATGCGCTTCAAACCTAAACCCAAGGTAGCGCAGCCCGAAAAAACGGCGGCAATGCAAATGCAAATAGCTGACAGCGTCACGCCAGTTTCACTGCAAGTTGATTCCGAAGATGAAACCAAGACCGACGGTGCGGACGCGGTGGTGACAACATCAACAGACGCCAAGCCAGCCAACGATGAATCCAATAAAAACTCAGCTGAAGTTGCTAAAGATGATACCAGCAAAAAAAACGAGCCTAATTTATTCTTGGCTGCTTGCTGCATCGGTTTGACAGCTTTGTGTTGGGGAGCCTACGGGCCTGTGTTGCATAGCGGGCAAGCCAAGATGCAAGGTAGTCGGCTGAGGCCATTTCTGTGCGTCGGTTTGGCTTACTTTGCCATCGCAGTGATCGTACCGATAATGCTCACGGGCACCTTTAAAGAACCGGGGTCTTGGAACAGTATTCCTGGCATTGGTTGGTCCTTGCTGGCGGGAGCCGCGGGTGCCATTGGTGCGCTTGGGATCATCTACGCATTTAACTTCGGTGGCAAACCGATTTTTATCATGCCTTTGGTTTTCGGCATTGCCCCGGTGGTTAACACATTGACCGAAACGTTCTCCAAGAACTTGATCAGCGAAGTTACGCCGATGTTCTTGGGTAGTTTGGCGATGGTAATTTGCGGCGCAACGATCGTATTGGTGTTTGCCCCCAGAGGCCACAAGCCGAAACCTGCCACGCCGGAAGTTTCTTAAACTCTAAAACTAAAACCAAACGCAAACTGAAAGCCCCCTTTCCTCGAGAATTTGGACGAACACGCTCCCGCCCGCTAACGCGAAGCGTTCCGGATACAAGCCCGACGCGCAAGCGAGTGCATATTAATTAATTCCAGTAGGTATGCACTCGCTTGCGCGTCGAGCTTGTATTTGGGTTGCCAACCAACTGGGCTAGCACTCCAATGCAAGCACTCGATCGTGCGATGCTTTACCGCTATAGCCGCTCCGCCTGAAAACTTTGCGCAATCGGAAGATCTTCTCAAGGTTTGCACGCCGTGGCGCCGATCGAAGGACAATGAATGTCTGTGGGGGGCAATTTTGAATCGCTGCTGCGCGCTATGTCCACCGTTTTTGACAACAATTCGAACCCCGATCACGCTCAACACGGCGTGTTCTTTAACTGGGTCGCCGACCGAGGTGGCTTGGTAATCGATAGTATGATTGCCTTGGGCGCGTTTTGCTTGTTCGTCTGGGAGACAGCTGTTTGGATGTTCACGCGGTTGCCACGATCGGAAACAGTTTGGCCCAATTTCTATAGCGTTGGCGTATCTAGTTTGCCCGTGGTTGCCTTAACGGGAACGTTCATTGGGATGGTATTGGCCGTTCAAAGCTACTTCCAATTCAGCCAATTTGGCCTCGAGACTCGACTTGGCGGCGTCATCAACATGACACTTGTCCGCGAACTCGGCCCGGTGCTAGCCGCGACGATGCTGGCCGGCCGAGTCGGCAGTGCGATGGCGGCAGAGCTAGGTACGATGCGAATCACCAACCAAATCGACGCCCTCTCAGCCATGGGGGCTCATCCAATTCGCTATTTGATTGTGCCGCGGTTTCTGGCATGCTTTTTCTTGATCCCGATCCTGACCGTGATGGCAGATTTCATGGGCCTCGCAGGCGGGTTCTTTTATTGCAACATGGTGCTGGACATCGACGTCCATCATTACTGGGACAACAGTGCTCAGTTCGTGACCAACTTTGATTTATTCTCGGGGCTGGTCAAGAGCGTGTTTTTTGGGTCGGCGATTGCCATGGTAAGTTGTTATCAAGGATTTAACTGCAAGGCAGGAGCCGAAGGTGTCGGCCGCGCATCGACGTCGTCGTTTGTATTTTCGTTTGTGGCAATTTTGGTGCTCGACTTGTTTTTGGGCATCGCCATGGATTCGATTTACTTCGCAATGTACCCAGAAGGTTTTGGGGGCATCTAATGATCGAAACATTTTTCCAACAAGAAGAAGACTATCTGGTCCGGGTTAAGAACCTGACGCGAGTGTTCGGTCGTCAGCGCGTGTTACGAAACATTTCGTTGGATATCCCGCCGGGCCAAACGCTCGTGCTGCTTGGTGAAAGTGGCTGTGGCAAAACCGTATTAATGAAGTCGATCATCGGGTTGATCCGTCCTAGCAAAGGACAAGTATTGTTTGACGGCAACGACATCAATCGATTGAACCAGCGACAGCTCAGCAAAATAAGGCTTCGATTCGGATTCGTTTTTCAAAACGCGGCTCTGTTTGACAGCATGACGATCGGCCAGAACGTTGCTTTTCCTTTGCGACAAGTCGGGCGATACAATAACGATCAGATTCGCGAGATGGTTTTGTCGCGGCTTTCAGAAGTTGGTTTGCCCGACAACGTGGTTTATAAGAAACCGGCCGAGCTTTCAGGTGGGATGCAAAAACGAGTTGGGCTCGCCCGAGCGTTGGTGATGAACCCTGAAATCATTATGTACGACGAACCGACAACCGGTTTGGATCCGATCATGAGCGACGTGATCAACGAGTTGATTCTTCGTACTCGAAATCGCAATCCAGTCACCAGTATTGTGGTGACTCATGATATGAACACTGCCAAAAAAGTAGCGGATCGGATCGTGATGTTGATGCCCGAGTCACGTTTGGATCCTGGCGAGTCACAGATCATTTTTGATGGGACAGTTTCTGAACTGGAGCAATGTCGGGATCGACGAGTGCAACAGTTCATTAACGGCGAAGCAGGCGAACGTTTGATGGAGCTTCGTGGCGAAGCGACGGGAGCGGGGTACTAATGGACGACGATATTAAAAAATTTCGCGTCGGCATGTTCGTGCTGATGGGGTTTCTAATTTTGGGCATTCTGATTTTGGTTAACACCGAAGGCGGTTGGCTAGGGTGGTCTTCGCAGATCAACGTGTTTGCCGAATCGGAACAGGCCCCGGGCGTTAAAATTGGCACGCCGATTCGCAAGAACGGAATCTTGATTGGGCGAGTGAAACATGTGACTAGCCAAGACGATCACGTGTTGCTAACGCTGGGGATTAATAAGTCAGAGCGGATCTATGCAAATGAAGTTTGTACGATCGGTACGGAATCGTTTTTGGGAGACGCGGTGGTTGAGTTTTCTCCACTGCCGAAAGACAAACGAGGTGCTTTGGTTGGGAATGAAACCAAGATCAAAGACCCCGTCGTGGAACCGAACCCAATGGAGATCATGGCGAATTTCGGCAACTTGCAGCCCCGGCTTGACGAAACGTTGCTCGTAATCCAAGACGGAACGAGGAGTTTTCAAACGGCGGCGGTGGGCGTCTCGCAACTGACCCGTTCGTTTGATGATTTCCTTAAAGACGAAGAAGGTGACTTTAAGAACCTCGTCACAAACTTGAACACCGTTAGCCGCAAAGCCGAACTTGCATTGGATAGTTTTAATTCAATGTTCGAGAATTTGAACAACATCGTGGGCGATCCCAAGCTCAAGGCCGAATTCAAAAACTCGTTGGCGGAGTTGCCAAAGATCTTTCAAGAAGTCCGTGTCACGATCGCCGATACTCGCCGAACAATACAAAAGTACGGCACGATTCCCGACAACGTAAACCATACGCTTGGGCAAGTGGATGGAACACTGAAGCGGGTTGACGAAACGGCCGGTAATATTGGTGTGGCGGCAGAAAATGTCGGTGACTTTGCAGCAACGCTTAATGACAGCAGTCCCACTATTTTGGCGAAGATAAAATCGAGCTTATCCAGTGTTGATAAGTTCTTGAGTGATGCCAAAAAAATCACTAAGCAGTTTGAGAACTTCGACGAATCCGATAGCACGATTGCGAAGCTGCTTTCCGACGATGAGATCTACGACTCGATTTTGCGGACGACTCGTAACGTCGAAGAAGTCAGTGCTCGTTTGGAGCCGTTGATGGACGACATCCGTATATTCGGCGATGCGTTAGCACGTGATCCCGGTCAGCTTGGCATACGCGGGGCGCTCGATCGCCGGCCCGGGAAGACGGGTTACAAAGGCAACGCCGGCCGCGGTGGTTTGTTGGGAATCCCCAAGCGAGAATAGCTGACGACCCGCCGGCCGCAATCCTGGCTCCCCCTCTCCCTGAAAATTCGGACGGTATCGTTTTGCACTCGGATCAAACTCACTCCGAATTTTTAGGGAGAGGTGGGTGGGGGGTGAGGGATTAAAACGCTTTGAATTTTTTGGTGGCCCATCCCGGCTTTCACGCTTTGGCTGGTGTAGCTACGCTTGATCATTAAACGAACTGAGCATTTGTTGGCCTCGCCAGATCGCATA
>CAZKTR010000068.1:9951-11950 GCA_964555525.1 uncultured Pirellulaceae bacterium | reverse complement strand
TCATCGACGTCAATCGTAAATGCCAACACGTCACCAGCTTCGAAATTGCTCACTTGGACCGTCAGCAGCAACCCGTCACTAGAAACGGACACCGATTCAATGTCACTGGCTTCGATGCCCTGACTATTGACAGCGTCAAACTCAAAATCGTGATTTTGCCCGGTCCCGGGGAACTCACCATTGTTATCAAAAAAGACGTCACCGCTCGAGTGAGCCCCTGAGAGGTCTTGGTCGCCATTGATCGTGAACTGAGTCAACTGGGTTGTCTCAGCACCACCCTCGAACGTTACCTCGAAGTGATCAGGAGACGTATCCTGACCATCGTCACCTTCAACATAAGTTACGGCAGCGATCACAGGATCAGCAGACAGCACTCGACGCTGCTCCATCACCTCGAAATAGCACTTCCGCAACAACTCTTGTTTACCTGACGTGCCAGCCTCCGCTGTCTTGCCAGTTAGAATTCGGCTCGTAATCTTTTTTAGAAATCCCAAGGTCCTTACCTCCGTGTAAGCGCCGTTTAAAAAACGTCGTCAGTGAATCTTTGTGCTCTTAGGCTTTACTGGGCAAAAACAAACCTTGCAAAGCCGCCTGTGAATCCGTTACAGGCTTTTCTTCTTATTTGAATGACTAACAATACCGCCAAACGAGCTCTACTTTAAAGCCCGCCACTCCTGACCAGCTCGTCTTTCGAGCGGCTGCCTAGCATTAACCTGCCAGATGCGAACTTGCGTATCAAAACTCCCTGACACCAACACGCCGTGACCAAACGCGAGCGATGAAACCGTACCGGTGTGGCCTTTCAGAACGCCAACTTCGTGCCCAGACTCAAGATTCCAAACACGAATCTGATTGTCGCTACCGCCAATAGCCAGCAAATCATTTGGCAGCAACTGAGCCGAAAACAATTTCGAAGCTTGACGCGGAAGCGTATTTTCGACTGAGCCGGCTCTTGGATCGACGACCTTAACCATGCGGTCATCACTCACCGAAACCAACTGATCGTCGGCGGTAAACTGCAGTGAACGGATGCGCCGGCGATGAGCCTTGACCTCAGAAACCACATTACCACTGGCAACATCCCAGATACGAATGGTTCCACAGCGACCGCCAGCGGCAACCATTTTACCATCGCTCGAAAACGTCACAGCATGGTTATCGGGACATGGGCAAGTCATACGCTGATCGACTCGACCTGTATTAGCATCGTAAATTCGAATGGACTTTTCAAAACCAACGGTTGCCAACTTAGTTGCATCGGGCGAGTAGGCGACCTGAATAATTGCGGCATTGTGGTTCCGAGCATACAACGGCGTTTTGTAGTTGCCGCTTGCCCAAACCCGCAAAGTCCGATCATTGCCAGCGGTCGCCAATTGACTGCCCTTAGGAGCGTAGACGGCCGAGCGAACCCAATCGCGATGAGCGCCGATTTCGTGGGTGAAGGCCTGAGTTGCCATGTCGTAGATTCCGACATAGTGGTCATCACCGACGATCGCGATTTCGCTGCCGTCTTTCTTCATGCTGACACCAGTCACTACTGGCATACGCCCCGCTCGATTATGAGCAATTGTCTCGATAACATCGCTATGCCAGTTCAGGTCGCCTGGCATTGCGAAGGTTTTGCCTTTGGCTGCCGCTGGCAGGATTGCACCAACGCAAACTGCCGCTGTAGCTCCGATAAATTGACGACGTTTCATCTTCGACAGTCTCCTGATTGATTCATTGAAGCTCCCAGTGGCAAAACGGACGATTTAGTCACTAACAAGTGCCGCCAATGCAAACTTTCTCACTTTCTATATCGGAAGCGGGATTACACAGCGCCAACGAAAGTGGATATCAACATAAAATTGAAACGACTGCGCGCCTCCTTTGGCTTGAATCGATTGCAATGACCGTCGACGCTAGCAGTTTTCAGCGTCAACAACTACATTTTCCGGTTTGACGGAACAAAATTGGAATCGGCTGAGCAAACCGCTAGCGTGTCGACTGGGTAAATTTT
>CAZKTR010000068.1:0-9851 GCA_964555525.1 uncultured Pirellulaceae bacterium | reverse complement strand
CATCGCGCATGAAAAAGGGCTGGAAAACCAGCCCTTTATCAGTCGCTATGACTCACCACTATTGAAACTCGTCAGAATATTCGGCATCCTCGTTCTGCTTAGACTTGCTTGGTCTAGCCTTACCATAGAAACGCGAATCATCTGGCAGCGCAAGTTCATTACGGTAATTCTGGGCTGCATCAAACTGATTCGAGATTTTTAGATTTCCGTTAGCGTCCATCGTCAAAACTTCGGTCGCACTCTCCATCACTAATCTTTTGTCGGCTGGCAGAAATTGCTGGCCGCCGAAGAAAGCATCAACGATCGTTACATTAGTACGGAACGGGAATGTATATTTTTTGATGCCTTCGACATCTGGAACCTCAGGAACCTTAATCTGCCATGTGATAGGATCCGTCACGTAGGCTTGATCGTTGAAGTTCATGGTTTCACCAATGTGAGCTACTCTTTCAGCAGGAAGCTTAGCCTTCAAGCTACGATTCCAAGATGAGACCACAACCTTGATGGACGGTTCGACCTGATCAAATTCCACTGAACGCCCTGCAACTCCGATCGCCGAGCGCTTGCGAAGTGTTGTTCCGGCCATGACGTCAGCTGTGGGCTTTTCCTTGTTCACTCGTACCGACTCGCTCCAAGCTGACGGCCGAGCATATCGCAAGTACTGCATATAAGCATATCGACTTGGTGAAGGAGGCAACTCGATCTGTTCCAACTCTCCCTCAGCTGAATACTCGGCAACATGAAACGGCTGGAATTCGTCTTCCGTTTGTGGGGGACGTCGACCTTCTTCTTCAAGGCGAACTATTTCGGCAAGTCGTTCGGCTTCTTCCTCAAATTGCTCTTGCATCGTATCGAAATCAGTACCCGCAGTAATTCTTATTCGAGCCGGTGGGACGAGCATCGTTGGTTTAACGTCAGCGACAACTTCTGGCCTAGTGTCGTCACCTCCACGCTTGCCCTCGTCGGCCATGTCGCCCATGCCTTGCACGCCGTCACCGGTCCCAGCGAACCGGGCCACCTCATCTTTGTTATTGCGTTTATTTTGACCATCAGCAGGTTGTAATTTCTGACCGCGATTTTTCACGAAGCCATCGGAGGGATCCAACTGGTTCGGATCTCCAAGCCAAACGCGCACTCGATACTCAAACGACTTTTCCTTTGGAGCTGAAAGATCAAAGAAACGCACGAGTCGATACTGGCCGCCAGGCTTCCGCTTCACGATTGCTTCCCGATAGGACTCAGTTTCAGAACCTTTTCGCAACGCATTAACATCATCATCTCTTGAACCCGTATCCTTCTTTTCTGGCTGGCCCCATCCAATCTCGTTGTCCAATTCACGAGCCTCTTGAGGGGGTTTCCAAGCCGGGTATTCGCGACGCGTTTTCAATTCTGGATGCAAGGCCATTTTTTGATAATCGAACTGTGCAAAAGCAGGTATCGCCTGGGTTAAAATTGGATCGAAATTGTCAGGCGAACTCACCTCTGGAGCTGACCCAAAAGCTTGAAACGGCATCCGCTGAAGCGGGTTACTTCTTGCAAACTTGTACGTTACGTCTTCTGAAATGTCCTTCCATTCGGATTGCTCACCTTCTTTCGCAACTTCTCTTCGTTGAACTTGCAAGAATTGGTACACAGGCCGATCGCGTTTGGCATTGTAAGCAACTGATTCCGCATACGCGTTTTCGAAAGCGGCGGATTGCTTCTTGTAATCCACGAGCGCCGTTATACAAACACCATCAACGACCCTGATCAGAGTGTTATCTGCAAGCCCCAATTCCGTTGGACGAAGACCTGTGCTGGTCAGGGCATTCACTGGGCTAAATTCACTGCCCCGGTCAAGCGGAACAAACTCTGAGGGCAATTCATTGTCTGCCCCCAATTTAGTACCGGAACCACTATCGTCAAAATCGGAGCTACTATCTTTAAGATCGGACCCACCTCCTTTAGTACCAGACCCTTTAGTACCGGAACCTTTAGTACCGGAACCACTTAGGTTCTCGGGAGCATTATTAAATTTACTTAACGGAGAGACAAATTTATTTGGATCCGGATTCACCACCATAACACCGCTGCGAAACCGCTGAGCGACCATATTTTCAGGGGCAAAGATTGCTGGGTCTTTCCGAAGAGCCAAAGCTTCCGCAGGCGAACCGCCAAAGTCCAACCTAAACTTAGTGCCATCCACAGGTTGTGTGTTAGCGATCTGATCTTTGGCGTCAAATTTACCTTGGCGGAACCGCTCGAGGCCATTTTCTCCTGACCAAGCGTCCTTATTGACGTAACTCTCAGCCCTATCTGCTTTGTCTTTTAGAGCCGATGGCGTTTGGGCTTTTTTCTGTTCACCGCCCATGCTGGTCCAAACAAAAAAGCCGGTTGCTGCGAGGCACGCACCAAGGATTAACTTTTCAGCGTGCATCAACATAAATTGTTGCATCGACTCTTTACTGAATTTTTTCATGATCGTTACTCAGTTGCGAAATAAGTTTAGCACTTAGTAAATTTAAGGTTTATCTTTTGGCCTAACGGCCGGGAAGTGAATCAAAGCGAGAACTCAGTTTAGCCAGCAGCACGAGTCCCTTTGGATCCGCTACGGTTTGCAGCGGAATCTGGTGCTCCTTCAGCCTCTTCGAGACCAGCAGCTTTTCGTATCAAGTCCGCACGAACAGGATTGTAAATTTTAATGATTCCAAAAAACTCGACGTTGACGTCATAATTGGTTCGCGTTTCAACTCGTGAAACCTCATCGAACGATTTGCCTCGATCCTCGTTTTTCGTATTGACCGCTGTGGCTGGGCCTCCGCCCAATGCAATCACCTCACCGCCAGGAGCGTGACGATTGATTCGAACTTGTTGAATTTCAAACGAGAAAGGCGAATTAATACAAGCTGCCATGAAGTCCGAAATTTTTCGTTCGTCCATCCTTAGCCCGATTCGAACAGGCAAACGCTTGGCAATAATTAACTCTAAATGTGATTCGGGCAACTCTGCCCCTTTAACAACCTTCAGAACTTCCTCTGACGAAATCGGCTCAAATTTAGTGTCGACATACATGTTGTGAAACGGAGGCAAGCCAATTGCTTCGGCCCCGTCCCCCAATTCATCACTCGATGGATAGCTTCCTTCGGGGTCATCGAGCACTTCGTCTTCAGAGAAAAACATCTCGTACTGTGCATCACCTTTCCCTGAACCACCCCGCGGTTCATCGAAACCCACACTTGATGGGTTTGACGTTTCGCCTTCGCCCGATTCATCAGCCTTGGGCGCAAAACGAGAGTCAACGGGATGCAGTTCTCCGAGCTGAGCCGTACCTTCACGTCCGATTCCAATGTGATCAATCTGTTTGATTGCCGAGGTATCGATGGCGTTAGAATCGCCATTGAGTTCCCTGATAACGTTGAACATCGCCTCCAACACCCACAGATCTTGTTGTAACATGTAGCACTGCAGTGGCGTTGGGTCGATCGAGGACTTATTGTGATCATCGCGATCTTGGAACAAAGTGAGCTTGTCGAACCATAACTGTTGATTGACGCCGCTCCAGAGTACGGCAAAGCGAGCAGCATCTTGATCGTCTACCTTGAATACTCGACCGTCGCCCCCGTCTTGAAAATCACCTGCCTTAGGACGCGATTCAGATTCTTCGGTTTGCTCATAGTTCTCTGGGTCTTTTCGCCAATTCGTTCGCACCCCGTCTTTACCACAAAGCTTAATCATGTGGTTTTGGATTTTTGAATTATACAAACCTAGCAAGCCTTCGATTTCGGTGTCAGTGGACTTAACCGGAAACGTCTCAGGAGGATTGTATTGGCCAAAGACTTCGTTGAACTTTGGACTTCCAAGCTCTGGGAAAACCAACAGCTTTTTCTGCGTTTCAACTCGAAGCTCCCAAGCAGCGATAAGCGAATTTGCTGATCGCTCTAGCTCGGCTTGCATTCCTTCCTGAGTTGTCCGATTTGGATGCAACGGAACGACATCGTCGGTAACGTCGTCAGGCTTCTTCCTCAAAATACCATCGGCAAGCCTAATCTGCGAATCAATCTTTTGCTCGTTTTTCCCTTGTTGTTCCTTCAGGGTTCCGGTCTGCATGTACCAGATCCCAATCATCAACAACAACAACAAGCCGTTGACTAGCCAAAACCGGTTCTCTTTAATCCAAGCGATGGCTGGGGCTAATTTTTCCATAACAATATTTTCGCAATTGAACTTCAAAAATTTAAACTAAGCCAATTCGAACTTCAATCGGCTCACATCCGACTTTAGTTACTCTTCTTCTTGGCTGGCTTGCTCCGCTGCTGCTTTTTCGGCTTCTTCTTCAGCAGCCAATCTTGCCTTTTGAGCGGCCAAAATCTCTTCTTCACTTCGTGGCACCCAAGCCATTTGGATAACGAACGCATACAACTTCACATCATGGATGTTGCTTTCATCAATACCCTCAAGGCTTGCGTTATCCACGTCGCCAGGACCCAAACTCCCCTTGGTACCTGAGCCATCTTCATCCGCCCCAGCACCGCCAGAGGGATCAAAAATAATTTTATGCTTTACCGGTGCCTTCGATACCCAAACAATCGTTGGATGACTTACGCCAAGGTCCGAATAGGTAAATTCCAGACCAGGATGATCCGGCAACGTGACATCCCGCTTGGTCAGCAGATTCTTAATCAACGTTTTTTGCACAAACTGCTTGCCAGTCATCACCTTCGCCATTTCCACTTGGCTATTGTGAAAGTGATGAGCCTTTACTTCGATTACCCAACCAGAAGTGGGTTCCGCCCCTTCTTCAGCGGTAACTTCGGCTTCCGGTTGGACTTCCGGTTCGGCACCATCTGCGGCAGCCTCTTTAGCAGCTTCTTCGTTAAAGTCGATCCGCATTCTTTTATGAACCGGATGAATGAAATCGATCCACTTTTTGATGTCTTTCACAAACTTCGATTCGATGTGATCGACATACATCTCCCTGCGATCTTCAAATTTTATCTTTTTAGGATCGACCTTGGTTACACCCTCTGCTTTTAATTTCTCGATCCTTGGGTCCGTTGGAAACGCTTGAGACAAAGCAGTTTGAAATTCGAGCCAACTCGCTTTCTGTTCTGAAGCTGACGTCAATTCATTAGACAACAGATTCAACTTATCCAACACCTCTTTTTTTTCACGGTCCTCATCGAGAAAACGCTTACTAGTCGAATCAATCGCAGATACTTCCTTAAAGGCCTTGTCCCACGTGACTCCTGTACTGTCCTCATAATTCAATTCCGACTTGTGCCAACTCCCTGTGGTAAACAGGTATCCCAATGCCAACCCTGCCATGACCGAGCAAACCGCAGTCAACACCCAAGGCTTCTTGGCTTCGACGATTCGTTTAACCACGATCTCCCGCGGCAACAAGTTTGTTTTGATCTGTCCTTTCTGCAAACCTTGTAGGCACAAACCATAACAAGACGCAAAGGATAGCAAGTTATTTTGAAACGACTTTTGAGAGGTGACATCCGAGCCGGAAAGTTTCTCGTAGCTGGTGACCTTTCCAATTTCAATTTCCAGCAACTTAGACAAGTATTGTCGCAAACCCGGAAGCTTGGCCGCGTTACCCAATAACAAAATCTTCGAAAGCTCAGCAGACTTTTCATTACTCTGGAAGAAATTCAACGAGCGTTGGACTTCATTGACGAAGTCAGTAAACACCGGTCGCATCGCCTTAAAAATCGCTTTCGGATTTTCCGACGCCCGTGCGTTTCGCTTTAGATGTTCGGCTTTGGCCTGCGTCAATTTCATTTCACGTGACAACTGTTTCGTGAAGTGGTTACCGCCGATCGGAATATTACGTAACCACAACCGCAGTCCGTTGGTGACAATCAAGTCAGTGGTATCAGTACCGATGGACATCACCACGGTGGATGGCGGTGGATTCTCTGGATCGACTTCTTCGGGGTTAGGAAGTTCGCCAATCAAGTCGTGACAAATAACGTTGTAAATCGAAATTGGAGAAAGCTGTACAAAGTCGACGTCGATTTCAGCTTCGTCAAACGGTCGCAACGCAGTAAAGACCGCATCTCGTTTCATCGCAAACAAACCGATTTCAGCATCAACGGTGCGGCCATCAGACACCATGCCGCCCATTTGCTGCCAATCCCAAATCACGTCTTCGATCGCAAACGGAATCTGAGCTTTGACTTCATACTTGACAATGTCCGGTAACGTGGACACTTCCACCGGCGGTGGCTTAAAGAATCGAGACAAACCCGCTTGGCCAGCAACACTAACAGCGACCTTATCGCCCGCTACTTCATTGCGACTTAAGAACTGTTGAATCGCATCAGCGACCAATTCTTCCGGGTCCGCATCGGTCGCGCTAAGAATTTTTGGATATTCGACAATGTCGTATTTGTCAGCGACAACCGTGCTGCCGTCCGCGTCCAAAGTACACCGAAGTGCCTTCAACGCACATTGTCCAATATCAATTCCCCAAACGGCGTTCGTTTTTGCCATCTTCTATTCCGACTGTTTAGCTTCCAGTTGTTCAATTTGTACCCCGCAACTTAAATTAGTTGAGCGATACCTTTCGCGGGCACAATGTACCTATTATAGAACCAACTTTATTAATTCGTTAGGCTGTTTTGTACTCGGTGAGTCGATGGAAGTCGATAGAGCCGAATTTTTGAGGCGTTTTAAGAGTTTTTCCGTTCGTTCGAACAAATTCGTCCTCCAAGTTTACGCTACACAACATCCAAAAGCCAATACTTTTTGGCATTTTAGCTACGATCGACCAACCAAATCGTTTGCTAAAGTCATAACATTCCGTAAGTAGCGTGCTGATTTACAAGCATAACCAATCCAAATGCCAAGCTTTACTAACCTGGTCATCGCCCTTCCTTGCGACAGCTTCGAAGACTTTCCCGCTGAACATCGAGGGCCAAAAGCTGAGAATCTTTTGGCCTGTTGGACAGGATTGTGGCACCCAGCACTAATCAAACAAGCCAATTCGGTCGCCGAGATTCAATCGACCATCGAAACAACAGGCTTCTGGCAAACCTTGGACGTTCAGGCACCTCTGATCGTCGTGCCAAATATCTCCGCCGCCAAACTCGATTCGGCCACCCTCATGGGCTGGACCGCCACCTGCGACGCACTCGTGATCGAGGAACTTACCGACCGCACACAGATCATCGAACAAGCAGCATCCACCTCCGAAGAACTTAACCACTGGAAAGATTCTGTCTCCCAAAAAATCGCCAACGACTTTTACGCACTAGGGTACGCCTACCTACAAACAATGTTAATGTCGCATCAACTTCGTTACTCAACCAATTTGGATCGAGTCGACTTCGACGCGAAAGTTGTTGCGGCCGCCGAAGCTGCGATTGCCGGCGACGAAAAACAAACCACCGATAAATTGTTCGCTTGCTTCGATACGCTGCTGGAAGAAAAAAACAGCTACTACCCCGTCGAGCCTCAGATCTGCGAATTACTTCTGACCCACCCCAACACACTGGGCAACTCGCTAACAAAACAACTCGAATCCAATGACGCACCAATCAGCGTTTTAATTTCTGGCCAAGACGCGAAAACACTCGCAGACAAAAACCAACCAGCCCTAGAATCCATCAAACAACGTATCGAAGCAAAGAAACTATCAATCATCGGTGGACTAGATGTCGAACTCGCCGACAACTTGGTTTGTGGCGAGACGGTCGCCAATCAACTCGCAACCGGCCGCGAATCGATCACCCAAGTTTTCGGCCAACCACCGAACGTTTTTGCTCGACGCAGCTTTGGCCTGAACCCAACCACCCCCGGCCTTTTGAAGAGTTTTGGCTTTGCCGGCGCGATCCACGCTAATTTTTCTACTGGTACCATCCCCAGTATGGGTAGCGGTGCGATGCGTTGGACCGGTGACAGCGACGAACACATTCTGGCAATCTCCGAACTGCCAATGGACGCCGCCGACAGTGGGACGTTTTTAAACTTGGGCATCGAACTGGGCGAAATGATCGATTCGGCGCATTCGGCAACCGCCTTACTAACACACTGGCCCAACAAAGCTTGCCAGTCGCTCGACGATCTCAAACGAATCGCAACGTTTGTTCCTTTGTTTGGAAATTTTGTAACTGCCGAATTTGTTTTCGACGAAGCCTACGACCCTGGTTACGGACAAACCTTCACGGCCGACGAATACGAATCACCGCACCTCAAAAATACCGTCCAAACCAGCCAGACAAACCCCGTTTCGCGATACACCGATTATTGGCGACGCTTCCATCAGCTTGAAACCGCTCGACGGATTGCGCTACTGGCTACCATCGTACATGACTTGGACCAGACAACTTTTCGCCCTTTCCAACAACGCGCCGCTCAACTCCAATCAGAAATTGAAATCGCAACCGTCGCCGACGCCCCCCTGCCCTCCCCCTCATCGATCGACCAAAGCCTCCAAACGCTGTTGACCGAAGCGACTTCAATGATCCAAGTAGAACCAACTGGCCAACAAGATTCGAAAGCTTCCACAGTTTTCCGATTTTTCAATTGTCATTCGGCAAAGCAACGCGTCGAGGTCAAACCACCAACCGAATTGTCATTGCCAACAGGAAGCAACAAAGCACAACCACCGGTCTGCTTTGCTGTCAACCAATCCGCCAGTGGAGCCAATTCGAAATCATCCAGCTGGATTCTAGAATTGCCCGGCTTCAGCAAGTCCACGATTGACTTTGGCAAAGTCGAAGCCACTAACTTATTCCAGAAAGACCCGTCGCTAAGCACTGACCTGCGGTTACAAAACGAATTCTTCAAAATCCAAATCGACGAAAAATCCGGTGGCGTTCGCAGCATCCAACAGCACTCTCGCAAAACCAACCTCGTCGGTCAACAACTCGCCATCCGCTTGCCGAAAGACCACACCAGCCAAACGCTGTACGCCGACATGGTTGCCGATTCAATTGAGACGATCGAAAACCAAACATTAACCGCCGCCATTAAATCAACCGGTCGCTTAGTAGCCGGCGGTCAAGATCTCGCTCGATTTGAACAAACCGTGCGAATCGTGCGCGGCATCAATCGAATCGAGTTCAACGTGAAGCTTGAACCGATCGAAGCACTCACCGCCAGTCGCGAACACTACATTTGCTCGCGATTGGCTTGGAAATCCGAAGGGGCTCGTCTAATAGCCAACGTGCTGGATTCTTGCGAGCAAGTTGCCAACCAATGGTTTCATGCCACGCAATTCGTCACGATCAAGGAAACCGATGCTCCTTCGGTCAGCATGTTGACTGGCGGACTCCCGTTTCATCGACGAGCCAACCGGCGGATGTTTGACAGCGTGCTAATGACTTCTAATGAATCACAGACCCACTTTTCATTTGCACTCACGATCGACCAACCCTACCCTTGTGCCGCGGCGGCAGCACGCCTATCGCCAACGGTACAACTTCCGGCCCACAATGCAACAGAATCAAAACAATCCCAGCCTGACTGGTTGTTTCATTTTAACCGCAAGAATATCCTTGCGACCTCGGCAATGCCGATTTTCAGTGACACTGGCAAGTGCAGTGGAGTTTCACTACGGTTAAAAGAAACCGAATCCCGAGCAGCGGAGCTAACGATATCAGTGTCTAGAGCAATGCAGTCGGCCGAGATTGTCAAGTTTAACGGCGAGGTGTTTTCGACGTTGCCGTTAGACGAGGCGGACAACCGGCGAGTCACTTTTTCGATTGATCCGCTGACCTTTTTACAAGTTAACCTCTATTTCCAAACATGATTGTCACGATTGATGGACCCGCTGGTGCCGGCAAGAGCACCGTGACTCGAAAGCTAGCGCAGGAGATAGGTTTCCAATACCTCGACACCGGCGCGATGTATCGAGCGGT
>CAZKTR010000067.1:0-12100 GCA_964555525.1 uncultured Pirellulaceae bacterium | reverse complement strand
CCGCTCAAACGGATCACCACCGAGACGGTTGCTTCAAAACTAATCTGGGATTTGATCCGCGCGGGTGTTTCGATCTACAGCCCACACACCGGTTTTGACTCGGCAGTATCCGGCATCAACCAATCACTCAGCCAACGGCTTGGCATCGTCGACGCCACTCCCATTAAACCGATCGTGGACGATCCAGAGCAACTTGGATCCGGACGGATCGGGAAGCTATCATCCGTGAAGCCGCTGGGGGATTTCATTGATCAAATCAAAGCCGATTTTAAATTACAAACGGTTCGCGCCGTGGGTACCGCCGAGCATTCGGTCAACAAAGTTGCGGTAGCTTGTGGCAGCGGCGGTTCGTTTTTGTCGGCTGCGATCCGAGCCGGTTGCGATACGTTTGTCACTGGCGAGGCAACCTTCCATACGGCACTCGAAGCCAAAGCAAACGGCGTTGCGATGGTACTATTGAGCCACCACTCAAGTGAACGCTTTGCCGTGGAATCACTTGCGACGACACTGTCCAATGAATTTTCCGACGCCACAGTCTGGGCTAGCAAAGAAGAATCGGACCCAATCACTTGGTTTTAGTGACATCTCGTTTGACTGATTTTTTTTCCGTAAGACCCTAATACGGCACCACGTCACACCCGTCTGTAGCTCAAGTTCGTACTCCCCGCCTTTAGGCGGATTTTCGGGTAAAGCCGGTACTACAAACTAGTGCTCCAATTCACATGGCAGTAGGTTAAGCGTTGACCGACTGCGCCACCGACCTACAATGAACCGCTCACTACTTTTGTTACCACCGAAGCGAATATGAACTCTCCTGATTCTGCGGACATTGACCACCGATTTCTGACAGCGCTTCCGGTATTCAACGAGGTAGACACAGTCGACAATGTATTGGACCTAGTGGCCAAACATTCGTCCAACACACTTGTCGTTGACGACGGTTCCTCTGACGGTACCGCTGAAAAGCTCGCCCGTCGTACCGACGTTCTATGCGTGACTCATCCGATCAACAAAGGCTACGGCGCAGCGCTGAAAACCGCGTTCGACTTTGCTGCTGAAAAAGGATTCGAGTACGTGGTCACGATCGACTGTGATGGCCAACACGAACCGCAGCGGATTCGACAGTTTGTCGCCGAAAGTATTCGCAGCAAGGCGGACATTGTTTCGGGAAGCCGCTACTTGCAGTCGTTTGATTCAGATTCGCCACCGCCCGAGCAGCGGCGAGCCATCAATATGCAAATCGCTCAGATTTTAAATGAACGTTTGGGCTATCAACTGACCGATGCGTTTTGCGGCTTCAAGTCTTATCGAGTTGAATCATTACAAAAACTATCACTGGCCGACACCGGTTACGCGATGCCACTGGAGTTGTGGGTGCAGGCGGCACTACATCGGCTATCAGTGGTTGAAGTTGCCGTACCAAGGATTTACCTAGATGAAAATCGATCCTTCGGTGAAGAACTTGACGATCCTGAGCGCCGCTTAAACTATTACAAACAAGTTTTAGAATCGGCGTTTAAAGTCTTGCCGGCTGACTTCAAAAAAATTGGGAGTGCTCGGGTTGGTTGATCGTCGCCCTGCTCAACCCGCTATCACTCGCCAACGTATCCGGGTTCCTCAGCAAAACAAATCGGCACTGCACCTTCCACCGCTCAACCAAGCGGCCAGTCGACTTGGAACGAATCGCGACCGAATTCAAAGCCAAGCTTCGCAACTGCTGGCGATTTCTTTTTGCTCTGACAGCCTAACATTGGGCGAACTGCAGTACCAAGCCAGACACGAACTGGTCGATCTCGCGCTGAGCTACTCAAATCTATACCTACCACGCAGCGAATCGATCAAACTGTCAGATCAACCGATCGTCATGTCCGGGCATCAGCCAACGCTCTTCCACGCAGGCGTGTGGTACAAGAATTTCGTCTTATCAGAACTTGCCAACCGCACCAATGCAATCGCAATCAATTTGGTCGTCGACTCAGACTTGTCTGAAAATCAGGCCGTTCGATGCCCGGATCTGAAGAGCACGCCGATTCGTACTCAGTCGGTCTCGATCGACAAACCAACGGCAGTGATACCTTTTGAACAACGCTTGATTCAAGATTCGTCATTTTTCTTTGAACTACCAGATCAAATTGCCAAAGCACTCACTTTCGCCGCCGAGACTCCCATCGCAAAACGACTTTGGCCGGAGGTTATCCAAAGCTATCACGAGCTGGCAAAATCGAATCCCGCCCCTGCGTTGGGAGCAACGATTGCCGCTGGACGGCATCGCCTTGAACAGTCCGTTGGTTTACGAACGCTGGAAATTCCAGTCAGCGAACTGAGTAACACGACTGCCTTTGCAACATTTGCGGCCGCGATTTTTGATCGGGCAACTGAGTTTCGCGACACCTACAATCAAGCTTTGGCGGAGTATCGAACCGTCAACCGAATACGCAGCAATTCACATCCCGTGCCCGCACTCGAACAAACCGACGACTGGACGGAAGTGCCGTTCTGGGTTTCATCCCATCAAACCCCCGAGCGACAGCGGCTATTCATTCGAACTCAAGCCGAAGCGTTCGAGCTATCAGATCGAAAGCAATTCCAACAAGTGCTCCCGAAAGCTGATTTTGTAGCCGCGTTTAAACAACTCAGCACCCATGGGATTGTGATACGCCCGCGAGCCATTTCGACAACTACTTTCTGTCGGCTTTTGATGTCCGATATTTTTATTCACGGCGTTGGCGGATCGAAGTACGATCAAATGACCGATGCCATCAGCCAGCGGTTCTTCGGATACCGTTTGCCTGAGTTCCTTACCGTTTCCGCGACGTTCCGCCTACCGACGCAAATCCCAGAACTGGCCAAAGCTGATATCACTAAAATAAGAACTCGTCGTCGTGAATACAATTTCCACCCCGAACGTTTCTTGGCCAATGAACCGCCGACTTCGCAGGCGGTTGAGCTAATCAAACAGAAGCGTCAATGGATCGATTCGCCCCGATCACTCGAAAAACATCTCGCGATCACGCAGATCAATCAGGTGTTGCGAGCGATGTTAACACCCTCAGACGAACAGTTAAAAGAAGAAATTGATTCGTTGAGTGCTCAGCTAAAATCGAGCGAAATTGCCAACTCACGCGAGTACAGTTTTTGTCTGTTCGGCGAGAGTTTGGTTGATGATTTGAAGCAGCTCGTGCAAACGAATTTTGCATCGTAACCGCCTTTAGGCGGTATACGTAGCCGGAGTCGCCAGACTTCGGGATGTGGCACAGTAAGGCCCCTGAACTCTGGCGAGTTCAGCTACGACGCCTTATAGTCGGTCACGATACATATAAAAAAACGCGAATGCCTTGATTTAACATTCGCGTTTATTTGCGTCCATTCGCGGTTAACAAAAACCGTCTGAAGAAACTTAGTGAACTCGCTGTCCCGGCTTAGCGCCTTCATCGGGGCTCAGCAAAAACACTTCTTCGCCACCAGGCCCCGAAGCACAAACCATGCCTTCGCTCAGACCAAACTTCATCTTTCGCGGCTTCAAGTTGGCCACCATCACGACCAATCGACCGACCAAAGTCTCTGGCTCATAAGCCGCTTTGATGCCGGCAAAAACTTGCTTGCGATGATCACCGCCCAAAGACAATGTCAGCTTAAGCAATTTCCGAGCCCCCTCGACATGCTCGGCACTGACAATCCGCGCCACTCGCAAATCGACTTTCACAAAGTCGTCGATCGTACACTCTTCGGCCATCGGTTCGTCGATCATTGGCTGACCGCTGTCGCCGTACTGGTCGGCTGCAGCCGATGCCGCTTCGGCAGCTTTGATTTCAGCGGCTTCTTGTTGGCTTTCTTCTTCCATCGCAGTGATGTCCTTTTCTTCAATTCGTTTCATCATGTGTTTAAATTTAGCCACTGGCGTACCTACCAATGGAGTTTGTGTTTGATCCCAAGACGTGATCGGATCACCGAATAACGCCGCCGTTTTTTCGGCGAGCTCTGGCAATACCGGCGAAAGATAAATCACCAACTGCCGGAACAAGTTCAAAGCAATTGTGCAGACGTCTTGTAATTCCTGGGCCTTATCCGGGTCCTTCTTCAACACCCAAGGCTCGGCGTTTTCGACAAACGGATTCGCTCGATCGGCAAGTTCCATCACCAAACGCATAGCTTTGTTGTACTCACGAGCTTCATAAGCCACCGCGATCTCTTCGCCTGCGACAGCCCCCGATGCAAACAAACCATCATCGTCCGGGTAGACCGCCGACAAACCAACATCTTTAACGAACTTTGCACTTCGCGAAGCCAAGTTCACAACCTTGCCGACCAGATCAGAATTCACCTTGCTGGCAAACTCGGTCATGCTCAAATCAATATCATCCAATCGCGGGCCTAGCTTCGACGCATAGAAATACCGTAACGCCGTGGGATCCAAATGCTTTAAGTAAGTCGATGCTTTATAAGCCGTTCCGTCCCGCTTGGACATCTTTTGGCCGTTGACGGTCAAAAACCCATGGATAGAAATCTTTTCGGGCAGGCTGTAACCGGCTGCTTTCAACATCCCAGGCCAAAACAACGTGTGGAAGTAAGTGATGTCTTTGCCAATAAAGTGATGGATCTCGACATCATCACTCTTCCACCAGTCTTCAAGCTTTTGACCGTTGGCGTCACACCATTGCTGAGTCGAAGCGATGTATCCGATTGGAGCATCGAACCAGACGTACCAAAAATTCCCCGGAGCATCGGGAATCTCGAAACCAAAATATGGAGCTGGCCGAGAAACATCCCAGTCTCGGAGCTCCTTCGCGCCTTCCTTGCTGCTAGGATCACCCAAAAAGTGGCCTCGCAAATAGTTGGCCACTTCAGGCTGCAAATGGTTACCAGATTGAGTCCACTGTTCCAAAAACTCGTGTAACTGTTCGAGCTGAATGAACAGGTGCTTGGCCGAACGAATTTCTGGCTTGGTTCCCGAAAGCGTGCTGACCGGGTCAATCAGATCAGTCGGTGAATACGTTGCCCCACATTCGCAGTTGTCACCGGCTTGATCGGTTTTTCCACAAGTCGGACAGGTACCGGTCACGAAGCGATCGGCCAAAAACGTACCTTCTTGAACGTCAAACAATTGCTCGACGTCCTTTTCAATCACCAAGCCCGCTTCACGAATCGCTTGCCAAATCTCACCGCATAGCTTTTTATTTTCGTCGCTATTGGTGCTGCCGTAATTGTCAAACTGGATATGAAAACCTGCGAAGTCTTTTTGATGATCTTCGCTCGCTTCGGCGATCACCTCGTCTTCGCTACGGCCTTCTTTACGAGCCCGGAGCATGATTGCGGTGCCGTGAGTGTCGTCGGCACACATATAAATACAGTTGTGCCCACGGAGTTTTTGAAAGCGGACCCAGATATCGGTTTGGATATATTCGACCAAGTGCCCCAAATGGATGGGGCCGTTGGCGTAGGGCAAGGCACTGGTGACGAGGATTTTACGTTGGTTCATGCTTGGTGGGACGCGAAAAGCAAGGTTGCGGTTCGCTGAACTATAAAGGAATCTCTTTCGAACTTCGTTAGCAGGGCGAATTTTACCGGAATAATGCTTCTGCGTCAGGCCAGTGTGACGGGTTTGCCAGCTTGTCGCATTCACCACGGAAAAACACCGTTTCAAACACACGCGAACTATTCCAAATCAACGGTTTCGGTCATACTCCTACGGACCTAATTCTTTCGGCCAGCGCTGCCAATGATCTTTTCCGTATTTGAATGCCCCATGAAACGCCCAAGTATCGCCTTTTGGATCATTAACCTGTTCGCCATTCCTGCCTCCCTGTTGGCCCAATCAAGTTCCAAGCCAACGGGTGATCACACAGTCGAATTGGCCAGCACGCCCGCGGTGACCATGCCGACTTTTAGTTGGGATACATTGCCTTTATATATCCACGTGCGGAAAGCGAGAAAGTTCACTCCGGAAGAACTTAAGTACTTGGCCTCTTTTCCTTTAATCACACTTGAAAAAACGACTGGCGTGAAAGATTACGGATCCACCGAAGCAGGAACCATCAAGGCGGCCCAAGGCATCAAAGAAATCAATCCAGCGGCTAAGGTTTTGTTTTATCGAAATGTGATCGTTCACTACACCGGCTACCGCGCCGACGATCAGTTAAAATCAGTTCCCAATGCGTTTTTGACCAGCAAAAAAGAGATACAGAAGTTGGTCCGAGATACAAACAAGGCCTACGATCTTTCGAACCCGAACTTGCGAGCCTGGTGGGTCGAAGCGGCGGCGAAAACCTGCAACCACCCGTCCGTCGATGGTTTGTTTCTGGACGGTAACGTCAAGGTGCTTTCCTCCTATCTTAAACAAGCTTTGCCCGCTGGCAAGAAAGAAGCCGTCATTGATGGCTTTGACCAAATGATGCATGCTACTCGAAAAGCAATTGCCCGCGACAAGTTGATCGTTGCCAACATTCTGCGAGCAAGATTCGACAACGGTGGCTTAGAGTTCATGGACCACTTCGATGGTTCGTACCTAGAAGGTTTTGAACATCCGGTCGCCGGCACCAGCAAAACCGATTACTTAGCCAAAGGAATTGCAACTGCCCAAACCGCCGCAAGGCAGGGAAAGATCATTGCCTTCACACTAAATGTTGGCCAAACAACGATGAGCGACGATATCGATGAAGTCCATGGCCACCTGAAAGACCTCGAGAGCATCAATCAAGACCGCGTAAACTATTGCATCGCACTGTTCCTAGTCATTGCGGAAAAACATTCGTACTTGTGCCTTCACGACGGGTACGACGTCAACCCTCGAGGCCGCAAGCCAACCTCAAACGCACTGTGGCTGAAGCCGCTGCCTGAATACCAAAAGAAGCTCGGCAAACCCAAAGGCCCTGCGATCAAGAACGGTTATCACTACTCACGCGAGTTCGAGCATGCTTCGGTGGAATTGGACATCGAAGCTGGCAAAGCTGATATCACGTGGAAGTGAATTGAGCTAATCGTGAGCGATATGGCAATCAGGTTGCGTTTGAAACACGAATAAAGCTACGTTTACCATCGGCCCAACGGGCTAGCCGTTTACCTAGCCCAGCCTTAGGAACTGAAAGTTCCGCAGGGCTGGGTAATCATTGCCAATGATTCCGAAGGGCCAACGGCCTGGCCGTTAGACGAACCCGCGTAACTAACGGCCAGACCGTTGGTCCTAAATCTCGCTATGCGATGCGTTGAGTGTTTAAATTGGGCCTCTGCGACTTTTGCTATCGCAACCAATGCCTAAACCGCTCAAAACACATCAACGAAAAAACCCCACCGTAAACGATGGGGTATTTTTCAAACGCTTTCAAAGCGCTTCGTTATGTATCAATCAGGTTTCAACCTGAACACTTGGAACTAGTCCAAGAAACCAACCAACTCTTGCGAGCGACTTGGCTGCTGCAGTTTGCGAACGGCCTTGGCTTCGATCTGACGAATACGCTCGCGGGTCACTTTAAAGATGTGGCCGACTTCTTCAAGCGTATAGCTATAACCGTCACCCAAACCGTAACGCAGCTTAATGATCTCGCGTTCGCGATAGCTGAGCGTTTTCAAAACGTCTTGGATCCGACCACGCAACATTTCCTGTGATGCACCGATCGATGGACTTTCCGCTTCACCGTCGGGTAACAAGTCACCAAAGTGGCTGTCTTCGCTGTTACCGACTGGACGATCCAAGCTAATTGGATAGCGGCTCATCGCTAGAACGCGGCGAGCTTCATCGATGGTGGTTTCACTGCGACGAGCGACTTCTTCGAGCGAAGGCTCGCGACCGAGCTCTTGCAATAGTTGGCGTGAACAGGTGCGAACACGCGACATCGTCTCGACCATGTGAACCGGAATTCGAATGGTTCGGCTTTGGTCAGCAACCGCACGCGTGATCGCTTGGCGAATCCACCAAGTCGCGTAGGTACAAAACTTAAAACCACGACGATATTCAAACTTATCGACCGCACGCATCAAACCAGCGTTACCTTCTTGAATCAAATCCAAGAAACTCAACCCACGGTTACGATACTTCTTGGCAATCGAAACTACCAATCGCAGGTTACCTTCAGACAGCTCACGCTTGACCTGCTGGTATTCTGAGTAAGTCTTTCGCAAGAACTTCACGCGAAGACGCAAGCTCGACGGAGACTCTTGGCAAGCCAACAGAATCGTCCGTAGCTCGTCTACCCAGCTTTGCCGTTCGTTGGCGGGGCCTTTTTCTTGTTTGTGCTTTTTGATCTTGGCAGACAATTCATCAACGCGAACGCTGAAATCTTCGATCGTGCCCAACATTGCTTCGATGCGATGAGTACGCAAACCGAGT
The DNA here is from genome assembly GCA_964555525.1 of uncultured Pirellulaceae bacterium. Taxonomy (GTDB): domain Bacteria; phylum Planctomycetota; class Planctomycetia; order Pirellulales; family Pirellulaceae; genus Mariniblastus. The sequence continues at coordinate 3,780 of CAZKTR010000067.1, read as the reverse complement.
TCTTCGATCAAACGAACACAACGGCGACGGCGACGAGCAAGATTCTTCCAAGCGGCGGTACGACGAGCCTTCGATTCAGTTTTAGACGACGCCACCAAAAAATCGTGCCGGTTACGCTTTAGCAAAGTTGCCAAAGTCGCTAAATTGTGTGGGATACGACCGAGGATCTGTTCTTTTTCCAAACGATCAGTGACCGAAACCTGAACGGTACGGTCAAACGGCAGTTCACCTCGATGAACACGAACCAAAATCTTATACGCATGGCGGATCACATAGTCACACTCAAGCAGTTTGGTACGGAACTCACGACGGGTCTCTTCGATTCGTTTGGCCAATGTGATTTCCTCACATCGAGTCAACAACGGAATTTCGCCCATCTGGGTTAAGTACATCCGGACGGGGTCATCCGACCAAGAATCGAGCTCCATTCCAGTAGCGAGTCCCTCACCAGCAGCAACTGCGGGGGCTTTAGGCGCATTGGCCTCACGTGGAGCGGTATCATCATCTGAAACTTCAGCGTTTGAAGCTACAACATCTTCAAACCCTTGGGGAGCAACGCGAGTTCTTGTTGCGTTATCGTCATCGAGCAATGCGTCGTACAATTGAGTACTCCTGGCAATTTTTATTTTAAAACGTAGTCGTGTCGAATATCGAACCGAATTTTCGATAATTGCGACAGACAAAACTTAGTTCAAGACTCAAAATAAACCTCCACAACCTGCGGTGATTCGACCAGAATTCGCAAACTTTCAGCTCCAACGAATCATTCTCAAAAATACTTCATCGCAATCAAGGGAACTACGAAAAAGTAACATGAAAAGTTGAATTGTTGCTTGAAATCAACATTGAAAAAAAGAGGTTGAAGAACTACCACCACTGCACCTAAAAAGGCACAATTGGCTAGCATTCCCCTAAATCGTTTGTTTCCCAACATTGAAAGAATGGAAATGGTCTGACAACAGCCCTGTTGACCCACAATGTGTCTCAAATCATCGTGGTTTTTGGCAGTTTGCTTTCATGCAAACTGTTGAGTGCGATAAAATCGTTTCCTCACTTTATGAATTGTTCTTAAACTGGTCTTTGAACTTGGTAAACAAATTCAAAAATCTCAGAAAAAACGGTGGGCTGTTGATACAGCGAGAGTGTCGATTTCGCAGACAGTTTATTCTACTCGCAGTCCTCTAGTCGTCCAGTAAAAATAAAGCTGACAGCAAAGATTTTGCTTATATCTAATCTCCTCAGATAATCCAATGAAAACGTTCGGTATTGTTTAACATTAAGCCCTATCGATATCTCCGATCACAGAAAATAGACCCGGCGTTGTCAAACCCACCGCCAACGACAAAAATTTAAATCCATCGCCTTTTGTGATCTGATGCCCTAAAACCCACGTAACTTTGAACTCCCATCACGTTTGAAACGTCTAAACAAACATATCGTTTGAACTAAATTCACCGTTTTACCAATAAACGTCCATGTCGCCCCAATACTCGCTAATCTGCACCCACTGCCAGCACTCTAATGTGGTAACTACCACCCAAGCAGGACAGAACATTGATTGCGCTGACTGCCAGCAGTCCATCCAAGCCCCTCGTCTTGGCCAGCTAAAACAATTGCCCGTGATCGAAGCAGCTGCTCCCGTCCAGCACAAAGAAAGCAGCAAAGGCGGCAAGCTGTTCGTACTGGGCATGCTTATGCTGATTTTTGGCGGCGGTGGTGGCGCTGGACTTTATTACTATGCATCTGGCAAACTATTCGATTACGAAACAGTCGTCGAAGAAGAAATTACCAAACTAGACAGCTGGGTCGACGGAGCAAGCCTGATCGAACAGGTCCAACTCTACGAAACCATGCCTCTAGAAGCCGGCTTGCCTGCGTGGGAGGAACGACCTTATGTTGGCCAGAACAAACAGGGACTCATACTGCGTAATCTGTCTTACGGCCTACTCGCCATCGGTGGTATCGGTTTGATTTGTGCGGTCATTGGCTTTCTTAAGTAACCCACAAATCCTCTCGTCTATCTCTCCGCTTGCATGCCCTCACCTTCCGACCCGTCAACGCCCGGCATGCCGACCACTCCAAACCCGTCGGCAAATACGTCCAAGAATCGCTTTCAAGGTTTTCTGAAAAAATTTGCCAGCGGTGAGCTTCAAAAACAAGACACCTCCGACGATCCCGGCAAACCAACCGACGACAAACCTAAATCAACCGGCAACCGTCGCAACTACCTGCGTCTGTACATCCAAACGCTCTGGCGCCATTGGCCAATGGTGCTGGCACTTGGACTCTTAGCGATTTTGGTCTCCGTTTTAGAAATCATCCAGCCGCTGTTTGCTCGATACATCATCGACCAAATCCTCCTTAAAGACCTCTCGCCAACCCAACAGCTCCGCCAGCTCAATCTCGTCGGCGGCATGTTCTTACTGGTCGTGATTCTCACTCGAATCCTCGGCGTGGCCCGCGCATGGAACCAGCGACTGCTCAACATTCGCGTGATCCTACAACTAAGACGATCCCTCTTTGAGCGCTTGATTCGTTTAGGTTTGGACAAACTGTCGAACATGAAAGTCGGCGGAATCATCTCGCGACTGACCGACGACATCAACAAAACCACCGGTTTGCTTCAAATGGCAGTTATCAGCCCCGGCGTGGCTGTGCTTCGCCTGCTGCTAGCAACCATTATCTTATTCACACTTAACTGGAAACTCGCCCTAACCGCACTCGGTATCGTGCCGCCGATCATGCTGCTTTCGATGATCGCCATCCGCCGCATTCGACCAATCTATCGAGCGATTCGCAAAGACGTGTCCATCGTGGACGGCCGAGTCGGCGAAGCATTCCAGGGCATCCGCGCAGTACGTGCTTTCGGTGGCGAACATCGTGAGTCGCACGAATTTACTCTCGGCCACCACACAATCACTCGCATGCGAATGTTTGCCGCCAAACGCGAAATCATTTTGTGGAGCACCTGGGGATTTTTGATGGCCTTGATCGGCGTCGTTATCACGTGGGCTGGTGGCTATTGGTACCTACAAGACATCGCCAACAACGTGCCTCTAGAACAGCGAACTACCATCGGAGATATTTCAGCGTTTCACTTTTACACTTTCCTGTTGTTAAACCCGGTTTGGCAAATCGTTGAATCCCTGACCGAACTGCAACGTTCATTGGCGTCGATGGAACGCGTTTTTGAAGTCCTAGAAACCGACGTCGACAAACCAGACAGAGACAACGCTCGCCTAGCCGACCAAGACGTGCAAGAAATCAAATTCGAGAACGTCCACTTCGCCTACGGGAAAGACTCCGGCCTTCGCGAAAACTCAGACGGTCAAATCACAACGACCGCCCCAGCAACCACCGAAACGGAAACCGCCGATCCCACTCCACCCAAAGACGTCATCCGAGACCTCAACTTAACCGTCGCAGGAGGCACCGTCGTCGCGTTAGTAGGCCGCAGCGGCGCCGGTAAAACCACCATCACCGACTTGGTGGCTCGATTCTACGACCCGCGACTCGGCAGCATCACGCTCAACGGCCACGACCTGCGCGACTACCAACTGGCGTCGTTTCGCGAGTTAATTGGCATCGTCCAACAAGAAGTCTTTTTATTTGACGGCACGGTTTTTGAAAACATCGCCTACGCCAGCCGCGAAGCCACTCGCGAGCAAGTCATCCAAGCGGCCAAACAAGCCAATGCGGACGAGTTCATTGTCGACCTTGAATTGGGTTACGATTCGATCGTGGGCGAACGAGGTGTTAAGCTATCCGGCGGTCAACGAC